>CANQGA010000184.1 GCA_947600145.1 uncultured Lachnospiraceae bacterium
GACATATGAAAGCAAAATCGGCAGTGCGGAAGAAAAGTCAAGAGAAATCATAGATGAAGCATTAAAGACCGCAGAGACAAAGAAGCGAGAAGCTCTCCTGGAAGCCAAGGAAGAGTCCATCCGGACAAAGAATGAATTAGATAAAGAAACCAAGGAACGCAGGGCAGAGCTTCAGAGGTATGAAAGACGGGTACTTAGCAAGGAAGAGAATTTGGACAAGAAGTCCGAGACACTGGAACGCAGAGAGACAAGCCTTTCGGCGCGTGAGGAGAATCTGAACAGGAAACTGGCGGAGGCCGAGGAACTCAGGACCCGTCAGCTGACGGAACTGGAACGGATCTCCGGACTGACGAGAGAGCAGGCCAAGGATTATCTTCTCCACATGATCGAGGACGATGTGAAGCATGACGCGGCGAAGAAAGTGAAGGAGCTGGAAGCCAGGGCGAAGGAAGAAGCGGATAAGAAAGCGAAGGAATACATCGTGACGGCTATCCAGAGATGCGCGGCGGACCATGTGGCGGAGACCACGGTATCGGTCGTGCAGCTTCCGAGCGACGAGATGAAGGGACGCATTATCGGCCGTGAGGGGCGGAATATCCGGACCCTTGAGACGATGACCGGCGTGGAGCTGATCATTGACGATACGCCGGAAGCGGTGGTCCTTTCAGGATTTGATCCGGTCAGGCGCGAGGTGGCCAGAATCGCTCTGGAAAGACTGATCGTTGACGGCCGCATCCATCCGGCGAGAATTGAGGAGATGGTGGAGAAGGCACAGCGTGAAGTGGAGATGAATATGCGCGAGGAGGGCGAAGCCGCGGTTCTTGAAGTGGGCATCCACGGTATCCATCCGGAGCTGGTGAAGCTTCTGGGGAAGATGAAGTTCCGTACCAGTTACGGGCAGAACGCGCTGAAGCATTCCATCGAGGTCGCGCAGCTGGCAGGACTGCTGGCAGCGGAGATCGGCGTGGATGTGCGTATGGCCAAGAGAGCTGGTCTGCTCCACGATATCGGCAAATCCATTGACCACGAGGTCGAGGGTTCCCATGTGAAGCTGGGCGCGGATCTGTGCAGAAAGTACAAGGAATCCGCGATCGTAGTGAATTCCGTGGAATCCCATCACGGCGATGTGGAGCCCGAGAGCCTGATCGCCTGTATCGTGCAGGCGGCGGATACGATCTCGGCAGCCCGTCCGGGCGCACGCCGCGAGACGCTGGAGACTTACACGAACCGGTTAAAGCAGCTTGAGGAGATCACGGATTCGTTCAAAGGAGTAGATAAGTCCTTTGCGATTCAGGCCGGACGCGAGGTTCGCATTATGGTGATTCCGGAGCAGGTCAGCGACGATGATATGGTGCTGATGGCCCGCGATATTGCCAAGAAGATCGAGGAATCCATGGAATATCCGGGACAGATCCGGGTGAACGTGATCCGGGAATCGAGAGTGACCGACTACGCGAAGTAACAAGAATGAAGAGAAGCCTTATAGAATTCTATAGGGCTTCTTTCTGCATTACGGCTTATCCCGGCAGCCGTCCGGCCGTCGGCGGAATGGAAGCCGGGACTGTATGACAGTCAGAAAGAGGGTGGATTATGAGGGTTATGAAAAGAGCAGCCGCAGTCATAAACGCCGCGCTGGCCGCGTGTGTTCTGGCGGCGGCAGTCAGGATACCGGTAATGGCGGAGGAGAATGGAAACACCGTGATCGACCGGCTTTCTCTGAACGTGGTATCTGAGATTAAGGTGGGGAATGAGTGTACAGCCAGGGATATCGAGATCGAGATCCAGAATGAGGGTTATGAGGTCCGCGATATCGAGCTTGTCAATAAGAGCCAGGTGTGGGGGAACGCCGATGTGCCGAGGATTCTTGTGTATTTCCGGGCGGAGGACGGGTACACCTTCGCGATAGACCGGACGAAGAACCGGATCCTCGGAGCGGAACTTGAGTACGCCCGGTGGGATGATTTCCTGTGCAGATATATCGTCCAGCTGCGGCTTCCGTCCCTGCAGGAGCAGGTCGGCGAGATCACAGAGGCCCGCTGGGATTCTCTGACCTGCGCAGGCTGGAGTCCGTCATACAACGCGGCCCGCTATGAGGTTCAGCTTTACCGCGACGGCAAGCGGATCGGTCCGGTCATTTCCGCGGATACGAACAGCTGCGATCTGGGACTCCATATGCGCGCGGCCGGAACCTATACCTACAGAGTGCGGGCTGTCAACCGGCGCAGGGAGACGGTGAAGAGCGAGTGGGCGGAATCCGGAGTCTCGGTCATCGACAGTTCAAACGTGGAGTGGGTACAGCAGCAGTATCCGGTCATCTCCGGCAGCGGCCCGGGACAGGCGGTATCCGCGGCAGCTCCTTATTATCAGGATATGTATGGATGGATCCCGGAGGGGAATCTCTGGTGGTATCGGAATCCGGACGGGACTTATACAACGAATAACTGGCAGTATATCGATGAGAAATGGTACTATTTCGATTCAAAAGGCTATATGGTGACCGGATGGATCGACTGGAATGACAAATCATACTACTGCGACCCGGAGAGCGGAGCCATGCTGGTGAGCATGATTGTTCCTGATGGTCTGGGGCGTCGGGTGGATTCTACCGGCGCATGGGTTCAGTAGATAACGACGGAGGCAGAGAAATGGCAGATAAAGTGATCCGCCTGGACCGGCGGCTGCGGTATCAGGGAACGATCCTGAAGATCTATGAGGATACGGTGCTTGCCAATGGGCATGAGGCCCACTGGGATTTTATTCACCATGACGGCGCGGCGGCGGTGCTTCCGGTGACGGACGATGGGAAGATCCTGATGGTGCGCCAGTACCGCAACGCCCTGGACCGGGAGACGCTGGAGATACCGGCCGGCAAGCTGGATTCGCCGAAAGAGCCGAAGATCGAGTGCGCTCACCGGGAACTCGAGGAGGAGACCGGCTTCCGCACGGAGAATCTGGAATATCTGATGAGCGTGAATACGACGGTAGCGTTCTGTGATGAGGCTATCGATATTTTTGTGGCGCGGAATCTGATCCCTTCCCGTCAGCATCTGGATGAGGACGAGGTGATCGAGGTGGAGGCGTGGGAGCTTGGCGATCTGCTGAAGCTGATCTATGAAGGAAAGATGACCGACGGCAAGACGGTGGCTGCGATCTGCGCATACGCGGCGAAGACCGGGCGCGGTTAGCCGGATATGGTTGGCCGGGCGCGGTTAGCCGGATGCAGCTGCGCCGCCGCGTATGACCGTCCGGATACGGATATGCCGGTTCTGTTTTCCGTGCCGGCGTCATAGACTGCTGCAGGAAGATTTCTGGCAGGTGAGGCTTATGGCGCGAAGGATTACCCTGACATATCCCCGGGTTCTGCTGTGCTGTTTTTTCTGCGGCACGGCTGCAGGGACGATCATGGCCAACTGCCTGGGCAGGGAGCTGCTCGGGCAGCTTGCTGGGTCTGGCCTGACGGAACTCAGGGGCCGGACCGCGGACGCGGCGACGGGTCAGAGAAGCCGTTTTTTGGGGTACGTGGCCAGGCGGAGACTGTCGGAATTGGGACTTGCCGTTCTTGCCGGGATGACGCCGCTGTCTTCAGCCGCTTTTGCGGCGGCGGCATTCTGCGGCGGATTTGTGAGCGGACTGCTGATCGCTGTTCTGACGCTGGAGAAGGGCCTTGGCGGACTGCCGGTATTCTTTCTGGCGGTGCTGCCGCAGTGGATCTGCTATCTGCCGGTCTGGATGATCCTGGCAGCCGGGGCGGAAGACGGTCTGACGGGCATAAGGGCGCGCAGCTGGGTGATCCTGGCTGTGCTCTCGGCGGCAGGCATCTTTCTGGAGGCCGCGGTGAATCCGATTTTTCTGCGTTTCTGAAAAAATACAATTTTATTTTTACAACATATTGGGAAGCTGATTCTGCGCGTTTCCATATGTTGTATTTTTTATGTAAATCATTGGGGAATTGGGATAAAAGTGGGAAAAATGTGTTTGATTTTATCAAAAATAGGGGCTATAATGTTTAAACAGGGCTTATTTTGCCCCGGTTTTGGAGAAGGAATAGGGGATTTGTCATGGGGACCGAGATCAGGGATTTTATGGAATATATGCGGGGGGAGAAGAAGGCTTCGCAGAATACGCTGGTGTCTTACGAGCGGGATCTGAACCAGATGGCGGACTATCTGGAAGAGAAAGGGATCACCGCCGTATCGAAGGTGACCAGGACTTCCCTGAACTCCTACATCCTGTATCTGGAACGCAGCGGCAAGGCCCCTACGACTATTTCCCGGATCATGGCGTCCATGCGGGCGTTTTTTCACTATGAACTGCGGCAGGGAAGTCTTCGCAGGGATCCGACGGAGCTTCTGAAGACGCCGCGCATTGAGCGGAAGACTCCGGGGATTCTGTCGGTCGACGAGGTGGAGCGGCTCCTTGCGCAGCCCGGAGACGCGACGCCGAAGGAGATCCGCGACAAGGCCATGCTGGAGCTTCTGTACGCCACCGGTCTGCGGGTGTCGGAGCTGATCGGACTGAAGATGTCGGATGTGAATCTGCCGATCGGATTTGTGACCTGCAGGGACGGGGACCGCGAACGGACGGTTCCGTTCGGCAGGACGGCCAAACAGGCGCTTGTCCGCTATCTTGAACAGGCCAGGGGGCAGCTCCTGAAAGGGGAGCAGATGCCGGAGCTGTTTGTTAACTGCAGCGGAAAGTCCATGAGCCGTCAGGGCTTCTGGAAGATCATAAAGTATTACGGGAAGCAGGCAGGGATCGAGGCTGATATTACGCCGCACACGCTCCGTCATTCATTCGCTGCCCACCTGATCAGCGGGGGCGCGGATATGCAGGCGGTGCAGACGATGCTCGGTCACACGGATGCAGCGACGACGCAGATGTACGCGGCATACGCGGTGAAGGAGCAGGATTCCCTGCGGCGTACCTATCAGGGAGCGCACCCCCGGAGATGAGCCCGCAGGCTTGGCCGCGGCGGACGGTACGGCGCGGTTTTTTCCCGGGCACCGCGCGTCAAAAAGCGTAGAAATGGAAGAAATCGGCTGTCGGATACTTGTCTGGACCGCGCAGTCATGATATGATAGAGACAGCCGGATCCGGCTGTTATAGAATTGGAGGGGAAACCTATGAAAAAAGTAGAAGATTATGTAAGAAGCATCCCGGATTTCCCGGAGCCGGGAATCATTTTCCGGGACATCACAACGATCCTGCAGGATCCGGACGGCCTGAAGCTGGCCATCGACGGGATCATGGATTTCCTGAAGGATAAGGATTTTGACGTGGTAGTAGGCCCGGAGTCCCGCGGTTTTATCTTCGGCGTGCCAGTGGCGTATGCCATGCACAAGGGATTTGTGCCGGTCCGCAAGAAGGGAAAGCTTCCCTGTGAGACCGTCAGCATGGAGTATGATCTGGAGTACGGCAGCGCCGTCATTGAGATGCACAAGGATTCCATTAAGCCGGGGCAGAAGGTGGTCATCATCGACGACCTGATCGCGACCGGCGGTACGATCGAGGCCATCGTGAAGCTGGTAGAACAGCTTGGCGGCGAGGTCGTGAAGATCTGCTTTATCATGGAACTGGCCGGTCTCAAGGGACGTGAGAAGCTTGCCGGCTATGATGTGGATTCCGTGATCGTCTACGAAGGCAAGTAGACAGAACGGACGATATGCGAGAACGACGCGCCGTGGGAGCGAACCTGTCCCGCGGCGCGTATCTTATGCGATTCTTTTCCGTTTTTCCGTATAA
>CANQGA010000185.1 GCA_947600145.1 uncultured Lachnospiraceae bacterium
AGCGTCTCGATATACTTCATGCCTGTTCCCGCCTTCCTGATCCGCTGCCGCGTCCGTTCCTGCCCGCGCCGCCGTTTTCGCTCCCGCGCGGCCGGCGTCCGCCTTCGCTGACAGAAGCCAGGCGCATTACCTGGCTCCTACATTTACCTGATATTCCAATTCAATATATTCATCAGCGCCCTTGCGCTGAACCACGACCGTTACCGGTTCGCCGACATTTAATCCGTATACCTGCATCTGAAACTCGCTGATCTTCGTCACTTCGGCTTCGCCGATCCGCACGATGATGTCCCCGTTCTGGATGCCCGCCTCGTAGGCCGGGCCGTTGATCCTGGCTTCCGACACATAGACGCCGGCCGGCATGCCGCTTTCCTGCATGGCCTCGCTGACCTCCTGGGCCATGACGCCGAAATAAGGAAGCGGGCGCCCGTTGGACATTTTCTCCAGGATCGTCTTGTAGTCGGAGATGCCCCTGGCCACCGCGATCCCGCTGCCGCTCTCATAATCGTCCGTCACCCAGCCGACCAGCTCGCCGGCCGTGTTGATCAGGAATGTCCCCGACGCCGCGTCCGCCGCCACATTGGCGTACAGAAGCCGCGTCACTCCGTCCGGCACCTGAACGCTGCGGACCACATTGGAAATGACTCCGTACGCGCTGGAATGGACCGCCCCCGTGGGGGCCCCCACCGCGATGACCACGTCGCCCTGCCTGACAAGATAGGAATTGCCCAACGGGAGCGCGGCGATCCGCGTCTTCGTCGTCTCTTCCAGGGCCTCAAGCTCCACGCTGACCACCGCCATGCCGGTGAGACTGTCGATCTGCTGGACCGTGCACTCGGCCTCATTTCCGTCGGCAAACGTGACGCGCAGGGCGTCCGCGTTCTCGACCGCCTCCGCGGGCGTCAGGATCATCAGCTCCTGCTCCGTCGCGGCGAT
Organism: uncultured Lachnospiraceae bacterium; assembly: GCA_947600145.1. Classification (GTDB taxonomy): domain Bacteria; phylum Bacillota; class Clostridia; order Lachnospirales; family Lachnospiraceae; genus UBA3402. Next base: position 937 of record CANQGA010000185.1, read on the forward strand.
CACCATCCCCGCGTAGAGGCCGGCGGTCTCGATCGGATTGTCGAACCAGTCCAGCTCCTGCCGCACCGAGTGGATCGTCACGATCCCGTTGTCCGCCGCTGTCACCACGCCGCGCAGGGAGGTGTACATGGAGTTCAGGTCGTCCACCGTGTAATTGTACTGCTCAATGGCGGACTGAAGGATATCTTCGATCGGCTCCGTCGTCTCCGTCTCTTCCTCTGTCGTCGGCGGTTCTGTCGGCGCTTCCGTCGCGGTCTCGGACGTCGGCGTGGTCTCCGGCGCAAGCGCGGTCTCCGACTGCGAAGGAGGTTCCGGTATGACGTCCGTATCCGTCGGGATCGTCACGGTCGGCGCCGTAGGCGCCGCGGTCGTCGGGATCAGATAGCGCTCCGCGAGCGGTCCGGCCACGGCGAAGCTCGTTCCGGCCGCGACCCCGGCTATGACCGCAAGAAACACATAGGCAAGCAGCCGAAGCGCCATCTGCCTCTTCGTTCTCGGCGGTTTCGCCACCTTCTCGCGTATAAACGGGCGTTTCTTCTCAGGTTCCTGCGCGGAACCATTTTTATCCGACATACCGGCTCTCCTTTCAGAGAATCTGCTTCTATTATAAATTCTGATAAGGATTTATGCAAGTAAAACCGTCGCTTGACACGGCATTTCCCGTAAAGTACAATAAGACTGTCCGCAGCGCGGCACGCCATCGGGAGGTACTGATATGACCCTGCAGGAAAAATACATGAAAGCCGCTGTCCGTCAAGCCAAAAAAGCACAGGCTCTGGGCGAGGTGCCCATCGGCTGTGTCATCGAATATGAAGGGAAGATCATCGGCCGCGGCTACAACCGCCGCATGACCGACCGCACGGTCCTGGCGCACGCCGAGATCGCCGCCATCCGCAAAGCCTGCCGGCAAATGGGCGACTGGCGGCTGGAGGGCTGCACCATGTACGTGACGCTGGAGCCGTGCCCCATGTGCGCCGGAGCCATTGTACAGGCCCGGATCCCGCGGGTGGTCATCGGCTGCATGAACCCGAAAGCCGGCTGCGCCGGTTCGGTGCTGGATCTTCTGCATGAGCCGGGCTTCAACCATCAGGCTGAGACGGAGACCGGCGTGCTGGAAGAGGAGTGTTCGCAGATGCTGACGTCCTTTTTCCGGGCGCTCCGGGCCGCCAGGGCCGCGGAGAAAGCCGGCCTCAGAATTTCTTCCACGTATTCCTCGCAAGCAGAACCAGCAGCGGGAACAGCTCCAGACGTCCCGCCAGCATATCGAAGATCATAACAAGAAGCGACCGGCTCGAGTACACGGAGTAATTTGTCGCCGGGCCGACCAGCGACAGTCCGGGGCCGATATTATTGAGCGTAGCCGCCACCGCCGTGAAATTCGTCACCGCGTCCAGATTGTCGATGGACAGAAGCAGCACGGAGACGGAGAACACCGCGAAGTACGCGGCGAAGAACACATTGGTCGCCCGCACCACCTCGTGGTCCACGCTCTTGCCGTCGATCCGTACCTTCGTCACCCCGTCCGGGTGTATATACGTCCAGATCTCTTTCCGGATCGTTTTAAACAGAATAACGATACGCGACACCTTGATGCCGCCTCCGGTGCTGCCGGAGCAGGCGCCGATGAACATGATCATGACCAGCATCGTCCGCGACATCTCCGGCCACAGATTGAAATCCACCGTCGAATAGCCCGTGGTCGTGATGATGGACGCCACCTGGAACGCCGCCTGCTGGAACGCCTTCGACAGGCTGTCGAACAGCCCGTAATGCCACACATTGAACGTGACGATCAGGACCGCCGCCAGGATGATGCCCAGGTACGCCCGGACCTCCTCCATCTTAAACGCCGCCGCGGCCCTGTGGAACAGCAGGAAGAAATACGCGTTAAAGTTCACGCCGAACAGGATCATGAAAATGGTAATGACCACCTGATTGTAGACCGAATACCCGGCGATGCTGTCGTTGCGCACGCCGAAGCCGCCGGTACCGGCGGTGCCGAAGGACAGCGTCAGCGCGTCGAAAAGCGGCATCCGCCCCAGAAGGAGCAGGCACACCTCGACCACCGTCATGCCGATGTAGATGAAATAGAGGATCTTGGCCGTCGTCTGGACCTTCGGGACCAGACGGCTCACCGACGGTCCCGGGCTCTCCGCCTTCATCAGGCTCATATGGAACCCGCCGCTCATGGGCAGAAGCGTCAGCAGGAATACCAGCACGCCCATGCCGCCGATCCAGTGGGTGAAGCTGCGCCAGAACAGAATGCTCTTCGGCAGCGGCTCTACCTCCGGCAGGATACTGGCCCCGGTGGTCGTGAAGCCGGATACCGCCTCAAAAAGCGCCTGGACCGGGTCCGGGATCGCTCCGCTTATGACAAACGGCACCGCGCCCATGACGCTGATCGCGAGCCAGCACAGCGCCACCGCCACAAACCCCTCGCGGGTGAAGAACTCCCGGTTCTCCGGACGTTTCCCGCGCAGGAGAAGACCGAATATCTCACAGGCCAGCACCGTCACGGCCAGCGCCCAGAACGCCTGCTCTTTGTAGATTACCGCGACCGCGCAGGAGGGCGCCATCAGCGCCCCTTCCAGCATCAGGGTCAGTCCCACGATATATCGGATGATCGAAAAATTCATAACACGCACCTATTTTGCCAGGATATCATTGATGTCCTGAAGCCCTTTCTGCGTCGTGACGACAATGACCGTATCGCCGGGGCAGATGCAGTCCTGCCCTTTGGGAATGATCACGCTGCCATTGTGAGTGATGCTGCAGACCAGCAGATCCTTCCTGAGCCGGCGGCTCAGCTGCGCCAGCGTCATATTCGCCACCTGGCTGTCATGCTTCACGGAGAATTCCAGGGCCTCCGCCCGGTTGTCCAGGATGTGGCAGAGGGTCTGCACGCTGCCGCCGACCGCGTTCTGCTGGGCGCGCACATATTGGAGGATATTATCGGCGGTTATATATTTGGGATACACAACGCTGCCGATATCCAGCTTCTGGATGATGCTGTCGAACGCGAGGCGGTTCACCTTCGTCACCAGCTTGGCCTTCGTCCGGTCCTTGGCGAACTGGGCCAGGAAAATATTTTCCTCATCGATCGGGGTCAGGGACACGATCGCCTGGGCCGACAGAAAGCCCGACTGCAGAAGGACCTTCCGGTCGGAGCCGTCGCCGTTGATGACGGAGACGTCCTGCAGCGCCTCGCACAGCATCTCGCAGCGCTCCCTGTCCCTCTCCACGATGCGCACGTCGATCTTCGATTCGCTCAGCTGCTGGGCCAGATAGTAGCCCAGCGTGCCGCCGCCCACGATCAGGGCGTTCTTCACCGGCCGGGTCGAGAGCCCCAGATCCCGGAAGAACCGCTGGCAGTCCTCATGGGCCGCCACGATGGACACCAGATCGTTGTCCTGAAGCACGAAATCGCCCCGGGGGATCGCGATCATCTCGTCACGCTCCACGGCGCAGATCAGCACCTTGGGCAGACGGTCCGCCAGCTTGTACATGGGCTGGCCGCTCATGCCGAACTCCGGCAGAAGCTTGAACTTGACGATCTGCACATTGCCTCCGGCGAAGGTATCGATCTGGATCGCCGACGGGAACTTAAGGAGCATGGCGATCTCCTGGGCCGTCGTGTATTCGGGATTGATGATCATGGAAATGCCCATGCTCTCCTTGATGAAGCTTATGTCCTTCTGGTACACCGGATTGCGCACGCGGGCGATCGTCCGGCACTGGCTGACCTTGCGGGCCACCAGGCAGCACAGAAGGTTCAGCTCGTCGGAGCCGGTCACGGCGATCAGCACGTCCGCCGCGTCGATTCCGGCCTCTTCCAGAACGCCGATACTGGCGCCGTTGCCGGCAATGCAGATGGCGTCCACTTCTTCATTGAATTCGGAAAGCTTGCGGGCCTGGGTATCTACGATGACAATGTCATGATTTTCTTCGCTCAGCTGCTGGGCCAGAGCACGGCCGACTTTCCCGCAGCCGATGATGATGATCCTCATAAATAAGAATGCCTCCTGTAACTTCTATCACACGCGGGGCCTGCCGCCCCGGAATTCAGCCGTCATACTGTACAAGAATATGAAAACAGTATAGCACTTCTTTGTCATTTTCTCAACACCTAAACGCCGCGGTTTGGCTAAATATCAGCAAATTTCCGTGAGTTTTCTCATTTCTCTTGAAAGCGGGGCGTTCCTGCGATAAGATAGGAGATACCAGAAAACGAAAAGGATGTAAACATACCATGGCGAAAATGAAGATCTGCGGACTGCAGAAGACGACTCTGCTGGATTATCCGGGAAAGGTGGCGGCCACCGTGTTCCTGGGCGGCTGCAACCTGCGCTGCCCGTTCTGCCACAACAAGGACCTGCTGGGCGGGGACGCGCCGGAGCTTATGAGCGCCGAAGAGCTTCTGACGTTCCTGAAGCGGCGGCAGGGCGTTCTGGAAGGCGTGTGCGTCACCGGCGGCGAGCCCACGCTGTGGCCGGAAGAGGCGGCGGATCTGATGCGCCGGATCAAAGAGCTGGGATATCTGGTGAAGCTGGATACCAACGGCTGCAGGCCGCAGGTGCTCATGGACCTCTGCGCACAGGGGCTCACGGACTATGTGGCGATGGATATCAAGGCCGGGAGATGGCACTATGCGGAGGTGTGCGGCGCGGACGTCAGCGCGGCCCCGGTCGGCACTGCTCCGGGCGCGGCGTCCGGCGTCAGCGCGGCCCCGGTCGGCCCCGGCGCGGTCTCCGGCAGCGCAGGCATAC
>CANQGA010000186.1 GCA_947600145.1 uncultured Lachnospiraceae bacterium
CCGGAGATCTATTTCGTAGGCAACAGCATCAGCAGCAAGTATATCAAAGACCTGCAGGATGTACTGAAGGGGAAAGATTTCTCCATTAATATCATCTCCAAATCCGGCACCACCACCGAACCGGCCATTGCGTTCCGCGTGTTCAAGGAGATGCTGATCGCAAAGTACGGCAGGGAAGAGGCCAATAAGCGGATCTACGCGACTACCGACAAGGCGAGAGGCGCCCTGAAGAGCCTGGCGAACCAGGAGGGCTACGAGAGCTTCGTAGTGCCGGATGACGTGGGCGGCCGTTTCTCGGTCCTGACGGCGGTAGGTCTTCTTCCGATCGCGGTCAGCGGCGCGGACATCGACCAGCTGATGGCAGGCGCGGCTTACGGCCGTGAGAAGGCCCTGAATACTCCTTATGAGGAGAACCCGGCGCTTCTGTACGCGGCTGTCCGCAACATCCTGCTTCGGAAAGGCAAACAGGTTGAGATCGTGGCCAATTATGAGCCCAGCCTTCATTATGTTTCCGAGTGGTGGAAGCAGCTCTACGGCGAGAGCGAGGGCAAGGACCAGAAGGGCATTTTCCCGGCGGCAGTCGATCTGACTACCGACCTGCACTCCATGGGACAGTTTATCCAGGACGGCGCGCGCATTATGTTCGAGACCGTGATCTGCGTGGAAGAGTCCGAGGCGGAGGTAGTGCTTAAGAAGGAGGAGATCGACACCGACGGCATGAACTATCTGGCCGGAAAGACCGTGGACTTCGTGAATAAGAGCGCGATGAACGGAACGATCCTGGCCCACACTGACGGCCATACGCCGAACCTGAAGGTGAATGTCCCGGCGCAGGACGCCTACAGCTTAGGGCAGCTCTTCTATTTCTTCGAGTTCGCCTGCGGCGTCAGCGGCTATCTTCTGGGCGTGAATCCGTTCAATCAGCCCGGCGTCGAGAGCTATAAGAAAAATATGTTCGCGCTTTTAGGCAAGCCCGGCTACGAGGCTGAGCGGGAAGCGCTGCTGAAGAGACTGTAAGGATACGAACGGAGCGTTACCGGCGCCCGGTTCGCATACCGACGTAACGACAGAAAACCGCCCGCGCGGAACGATATCCGCGGCGGGCGGTTTTTGTGTGAAAAAATCGGGATCCGGGGTTTGCGCCCCGCGCGCGTCCCGTCAGATCTTCTTAGTCCTGCGGGCCCAGGTACTGGGAACTGCCGAAGCCCAGGATCATCATGAAGATCGGTCCCAGGAAGATCAGGCCGATGGCAAAGCTGACGCCATGGCCGTAAGCCTTGGACAGCTTGACGGTGGCAATGACGCCGATGATCGTGGCAGCGAGCGAAGCGGCTCCTCCCACATACGCGATCCAGCCGTTGATGGAACCAAGGATAACGCCGGCGACCATGCATGCAAGCCATACCCAGTACATATACGGGATCTTCCAGGAAATCCTGAACTGGGTGTACTGGTTGTAGATCGGAATGATGGATTTCCATCCGGGCTGTCCTGCCTTGGTGAAGATCTTCCAGTAGGCGATGACCTGCAGTACATACCAGAGGAGAACAATCACCAGATACGTGCCTAACATAGCCAAAAGAACCGCTGCGTAACTGTCTTCCATAATGAAATTCCCCCTTTAAGGAAATATTTATAACAATTCTTATATTATACCTATCCGAAAAATTTGTCAAACTTTATTCGAGAATGATCGGTTTTTCTGCGCAAATGACAGGGATTTACTCCTCGATTATCTGAATTTCCAGATAATCGAACGGGATCTGTTCGATAAAGTGGTCCTGACCGAACCGGGTCCGGGATCTCCGCTTGAATTCGGCGACATTGGCGTCCAGCCAGATCGGTTTGCCCAGATCCAGGGCATAGCAGATCTCATCCAGCGCCTGAAAGACCATCTGCGTCCGGGACAGGCTGTAGTCCCCGATGGAAATGGTCGTGTCTTTGATGACTTTATTATTCCGGATCAGTTTCCCCCACATGCGAAACATGGCGATCCCCCCTTTCAGTGTCAACATATCATCATGCACGGGAATTGTCAAGTCCGTCGCCCGGGTATCCGCCGCTCCGTCGCCCGGCGCTTAAGTCCGCCGCTCCGTCGCCCGGCGCGGTCTTGTAAAATCCCGGATTCTGCGGTATACTGTGTTTATCCGCAGGCTGCCGGAGATCAGCCGGCGGGAAGAAGGGGGTACGTTTATGGACGGAATTACGGACTGCGGCGCATTTTTGCAGCAGGCGAAGGTAGAGGTCCTGAATCTGCGCGCGCTGGAGACGCGCAGGGATCAGGTGGAGCTCGAATGCCGTCAGGCTAAGAAGGTTCTTGAAGCGGAGAAAAAGTCGGCGGAGGAAGAGATCCGCCGCACGGTGAAGACCCGCAGGGAGGAGGTTGCCGCCGGCTATGACAAGGAGCTGGGGCAGCTGCGGGAGCAGCAGAGGAGCGCCAGGAACCGCCGGGCGGAGGCAAAGGGGGAGGGCGTGCGCAGGCGCATTGCCGGGGAGAACGCCCATCTGCAGGGGCAGAACCGGGAGATCGAGGATCAGATCAGGATCCTTTTTAAGAAATATTATGTGCCGTCGCTCTGCAGGAGCCGGTATTATTTCGCGCTCTATATGCCTCATCGGATCGGGGAATACCTGACTCTGGCGCTGTCGGCAGCGGTCCTGTTTTTGGCGGTGCCGGGACTGATCTATCTGCTGATCCCGCCCAAAGGAGTTTTTTGGATGCTTCTGGTCTACGCGGCCTGTATCGTCGTGTTCGGCGCGGTGTTCGTGCTGCTCGGCGGGTACATCCGCGAGGACAATATCACCGCGCTTTCGAAGGGCCGCGAGCTGCGGGATCAGATCCATGCCAATGAGAAGAAGATCCGTGCCAATGCCCGGGCGATCCGCAGGGACAAGAATGAGGACGCCTATGATCTGGGGCAGTATGACGATGAGATCGGGAAGCTCCAGCAGCAGATCGATGAGCTGACAGAGAGGAAAAAGGCGGCGCTGGAGGAGTTCGACCGCGCGTCGAAGATCCTTATTTCCGATGAGATCGCCGAGGCCCATAAGGCCAGGATCGCTGAACTGACCGGCAGCTGTGACAGGCAGTCCGGGGAACTTGACAGTCTGGAAGCGGCGATCCGGGAGAAGAATCTTCTTCTGGCCGACCGGTACACGCCTTATCTCGGCAAAGATTTTCTGAACGCGGAGAGGCTGGAGGCGCTGCAGGAGATCCTGCGGCAGGGTACGGCGGCCAGCCTGACCGAGGCGATCCAGGAGTATCGCCGGACACACGCATAATCGGATCCCGGTCCGTCTATACTAGAGGTAGAAAACGGACGGGGTGGAACAGAATGGAAACCAGAGGATATAAGGCTCCCCCAAACCGCGGGGAGCTTTATTATTTTGACGCGGCAGAGAAATATGAGCCGGTACGGCTGGCCGCCAGGCTCTACCTGATGATTCAGGAGGAAATGAGAAAGAGAAATAAATCCGATGTGCTTGTTTTGTGTATCGGCACGGACCGTTCCACCGGGGACAGTCTGGGCCCGCTGATCGGCTATCATCTGAGAAAAATGAGGCTGAGGCATATCCGTGTCTTTGGGACGATATATCGACCTATCCACGCGATGAATCTGAGAGAGACGCTCAGGATCCTGAAACAGTATTATCCGGATCATCTGATCGTGGCGGTGGACGCGTCGGTCGGATGCGGGGACCGGGTGGGCTCCGTCACCCTCGGGCGGGGAGCCATAAAACCGGGTCTGGGCGTGTGCAAGCAGCTGCAGCCGGTGGGGGATCTGTTTATTACCGGCGTGGTGAGCGGCGGAGGGGCCGGGGATCCGATGATGCTGCAGAGCATTCGTCTTGGGATGGTCATGCAGATGGCGGAGTGCATCAGTGAAAGTATCTGCCTTGTCGAAAAATTATGGGAGCGGACTGCGCTCATTTGACAGATTCCGCGCCTGCCCCGTGCTATGATAGATAGGCAATCGAAAGAATGACGGGGTGAATAAGATGGGAGAGCTGTATAATCCATTTCCCAAACTGCCGAAGAATATCAGGCAGATCGGGGAGAGGGACCAGACGGTGCGGCTGTATGTGGAAGATTATGTAAATACGTATCTGAAGCGGCTGTATCCGAAAGGCGGACAAGACCTGCGGGTCGGCGTGCTGCTGGGGACGGCGGAGGAACGGGACGGAACGCCGTTCCTTTTTGTGGACGGAGCCATGGAGATCGAAGACGTGACAGAGCAGGGCGAGAAGGTCCAGTTCACGGAGACGGCGTGGAAGAAGACGTATCAGGCGATGGAGCAGATGTTTCCGAAACGGGTCATACTGGGATGGTTCCTCTGCGGCGCCCACGGCTGCGCCTTGAGTCCGCTGAATTACTGGAAGGAGCACGGAAAATATTTCGCGGGAAAGAATCAGCTGATGTACTTAAACGGCGGCCTGGACGGCGAGGAGGCCGTCTATGTGTCGTCGGAGGAGGGACTCTGCAGGCTGCGGGGATACAGTATCTATTATGAGCGCAATCAGATGATGCAGGATTATATGGTCCTTCGCAAAGATGTAAGACGCGTGGAATCGGGGACCGGCGATACGGTGATCCGTGATTTCCGGCAGCGGATGGAAGAAACGAAGAGTCAGGCGGCGGCGCGGCGCGGGACGGTGCGTGTGTTGGGAGGTCTCTGCACCTGCCTGGCGATCCTGGTGCTGGCCGGCGGCGTGGCGATGGTGAACAATTATGAGAAGATGAGAGAAATGGAGGCGGTTCTGGCATCGGTTCTGCCTGACAGCGCGCTGTGGGGGACGGAAGCAGGGCAGCAGGATAAGCTTCCGGCGAAGAACGGAGGTCTGACAGATCCTGTTGGACAAGCCGATCAGGTAGTTGTGGAGAATATCGGAGGGAATGTGCATCTGCAGGCGGAACATGAAGGACCGGAAGACGATGGGGCGGCCGGCGCGGAAGAGACCGTCAGCGGAGAGGACGGCAAAGAAACGGCTGCAGCCGCTGAGGGCGTCAGCGCGGAAGAGGGGCCTGCGGGCAGCGGCGCGGCGGGCCCGGATACGGCGGATGAAAACGGCCCGGCCGCCGTTTCGCGGGAGGAAGACGCGCAGACTGGCAGCGGGAACGCGCCCTCTGTGGTTACGGTCAACGGGAATCCGAATGAGTCAGAAGCCGCGGAGAAGCCTGCGCCGGCCGCGCCGGAAGAAGCCCCGGCTCGTGAGGTGCTGGCAGGAGAAACGCTCTATCTGGTCCAGCCCGGCGACACGCTGTACGGAATCTGCCTGAACCACTATGGCGACGGAAGCCGCATGGAAGAGATCTGCCGCATCAACAATCTGGAAAGCGAAGATAAGATTACCGCCGGCCAGAATTTAATCCTTCCTTAATTGCGAAATATGTGATATACTGCACGTAGGCAATGAGCAGTGCGAATTCGAGAGCAGACGCTTCCGCGTCGTGCTTGCACGAAAGCGGAAGCGCCTGCTCTCGAATTCATAGGGCGAAGCCCGTGAGCGAGAAAGCCGCAGGCTTTCGAGCTGGCACTGCGGAGAAGAAGGCCGCGGTGCGTCGTGCAAGCACGAAAGCGGAAGCGTCTGCTCTCGAATTCATAGGGCGAAGCCCGTGAGCGAGAAAGCCGCAGGCTTTCGAGCTGGCACTGCGGAGAAGAAGG
>CANQGA010000187.1 GCA_947600145.1 uncultured Lachnospiraceae bacterium
ACGGCGTGATCGGCTCCTGGCTGCGGCTGACCACCTGCTGCATGAATTCGTCCCGGACCATGAAATTGGTCGCGGACGTATCCTCGTCGATCAGGAACAGGCCGGCGCCCGCCTCGATCCCCTCGATGACGCCTGCTGCCTGCGAGGTGCTGCCGCTGGCGTCCTCCGTCGAGAAGCAGGAGGTGTCCTTCCGGTTGGGCAGATCGCGGATGAACATGGAGATATCCGCCTGTCGGATGGAGCGGCCGTCCTCGGCGCGCAGCTTAACGGCGGTATCGTCGGTGATCACATATTCCCGGCCGTCGCCGGCGATATGGTTATAGACGCCCATCTGCAGCGCTTCCAGGAGCGTGGATTTGCCGTGATAGCCTCCGCCGACGATCAGCGTGATGCCGCGTCGGATCGCCATGCCGCGGATTTCTCCCGCGTGGGGCAGCGTGATGCCGATCTCCATGGACGCCGGGGACGCAAATGGTACGCTGCCGCTCATGGGCAGGTCGGAGACGCCGCTTTTCCGCGGAAGGACGGAGCCGTTGGCGACGAAAGCAGCCAGCTGATGTTCCCGCAGATACCTGCGGATCGTCTCCTGATCCTCGGCCAGGTCGACGGCGGCCTTCAGGCGCTTCGCGTCCTGCCTGCGCATAAAGCAGCTGCTCTCTGCGCAACGCGGCAGAAAATCGAAGAGGATCCTGTCCAGTTCGCCGGCGCTGATCGTCCGGCCGAAGGCGGGAAAGCCCACGTGGAACCGCATGATGATCTTCTGCGGAGTGATCTCGCAGGCCGTCCGCTCCAGGACCTCCTGTCCGCAGCGGCTGATGGATAAAAGCCCGCTTTTGCCGGAACCCTTGGCCCTGAAATTAAACGAGGAGAACTGTTCCTCCATCCGGCGGGTCAGATAGTCCTGAAGGGCGATCCGCACGTGATCCCGGTCATAATATGCCGCGGGAAAGCCTGCGTCCCTGTGAAGCACTTCGATATGAAGGCTGGAAGGGGAGGCGAACGGATCCCCCTGGACGTGGTCGATGCTTAAGGTGTAGGTTCCAAACTGATAGCTTCCGGCCAGCGACTTATACGCCGGGTATCCCTTATGGTCGATGGAGCGCAGAAGCGCGCGCAGTTCCGAAGATGATTTCATGGTTTTGCCGATTCCTTTCTGATTTTTGTGATACTTCTGATTATAACGTTTTTGCTTTTCATTGTAAATGAATAAATACATGGAAGCAGAAAGCGGCATTGACACCGATGCCGCATCGTTATAAAATAGCATTCAAAGGTTTTTGCCTTTTTGGCAGGTACCGTCCCTGACAGCGCGGGAGCCGGGCCTGACAGTGACCAAACGGATATCCCGCAAAGCGGATATCGGAATATGGGAGGAGAACCATGAAAATGAGACCGATGATGCAAATGATTTCCGGGCGTAAGAAGGCGCTCGTTGTTTTTGCGGCCGCGGCGCTGCTTCTCTGCGCCTGCTCCGGATCCGGCGCGTCGAGGCAGCCGGAGACGTCCGCCGCGGAAGAGACGACCGCAAATGTATCGGCCGGAGACGCGGCTTCGGTTTCCGATGAGACGCAGGATTCGGCCGGGGCCTCGGCATCGCAGGAAGAAACTGCCGTCCAGACGGACGCCGCCGCAGAAGATCAGCAGCCGGAGAACGGGGAAGACAGCGTTCCCGACATCCTGCATCTGACGACTACCTATGAATCCATCGTCGACACGGATCCCGAGACGTCGGCGACGGTTCTTACGATGAGCGTTCAGGGACTTAAGGTCAACGATGAGAAATACGCCGCGCTTTGTGAAAATGTCGGCGCCTATTGGGATGCCGTCTGGGACAGCGTGCAGGAGCAGCACGCGGATTACTATGCGGGTGCGCAGGAATTCCACAATGATATGGCGGGGAACGCTGACGCATATTATTCCATTGCGCATACATCCCGGGCCGTAAGAAGCGACGAAACGCTGCTTTCCTTCCTTCATATGCTGGAAGGCTACACCGGCGGCGCCCACGGCTTTTATGAAGAATATGGGGTGACCTACGATACGCAGACCGGCGAACGCCTGACGCTTGCCGATATCGCGGCGGATTACGACGGCATTTATGAGACCGTCAGGCAGGAGCTTGAAACGAAGTACGCGGCTGACGGCGCTCTCTTCGATGATTATGCCGAGACTCTTCAGAGCATGTTCTATGGAGAGGAACAGCCGGAGTGGACGGTTGACCGGACCGGCGTTACCATTTATTTCAATACGTATGTGATCGCGCCTTACGCGGTGGGGCCGATATCGGTTTCCGTGACATTCGCGGAACATCCGGATTATTTCAAGCCGGAATACATTTCGCAGGAAAGCGGCTATATCCGGCAGATCGACTGGGGATGCGGGGACACGGACCTGACCGGCGACGGCGCCGTCGACTACCTGTATGTCGGTTCGGATGTTGACGGGAACAATAACGTGATCGGCTATTATGTATCGCTTAATGACGAAACCGTTTCCCGGCCGGACCAGGCGCAGCTCGGCGGCAGCTGGGTGATCGGCGATATCAATGGACGGATCTGGTGCTACGTGCAGCTGTACGGGGACAACGAATGGCCCCATATCGACATCTATGAACTGACGGGCGGCGCGCCTGCCTATGTCGATACCCTGCAGTCGATGAAACTTTCCGCTTCCTGCACCGGCCCGGAGAATTTCTGCCTTGCGTCACGGCTCGATTTTCTGGGATCCTATATGGGTTATGAGGACTATGATCTGAAGGAAGACGGCCTGCCGTCGGCCCATACGGAGACATACGCGGTCTATGATTACGGAATGGATGGAACGCTTACGGCGAAATGCGACCTTCCGGCTCTGGCCGGCGTCAATGATTACGGTACCGGCGGCAGTGAGGCGACTGTACCGGCGGGAACCGTACTCCATCCTGTACGCACGGACGGTAAGTCCTGGATGACCATGCGGTCGGACAGCGGAGAGATCTACCGCTTCGATGTGGAAGGGGATTCCTATGGGACAGGAAGCATCGGAGGAATTCCGGAGGAGGAATGCTTTGACGGCCTGTTCTATGCGGGATAGCATAAGTTCAGGACAGCCGGCCGGGTTGACAGGCCCTTGATTCTGATGTAAGATAGTTCCGTTACCGGCCCGGAACTATAAGAAAGCACGTATATAGAGGTGGAAACGATATGTTTTGTCCAATGTGCGGGAAAGAAATAGACGACGGAAGCGTCTTTTGCCCTGAATGCGGGGCCGATCTCCGGCAGCCGCAGCCGGCGGCGCCCGTGCGGCAGCAGGCGCCTCAGACGTCCGTGCCCATGCAGCAGCAGATGCCGCAGCCGGCGGCGCCAATGCGGCCGCAGACATCCCAGCCGGCACGGCCGCAGGCCTATGCTTCGCCGGCCGCGAACCCCGGAAGCAGTTTCATGCCGGCCGGCGCTACGGCCGCGCCCGGCGGCGCTCCGAAGAAAAAAGGATCCGGCGGAAAGACCGCGGTCCTGGTGATCGCGGCAGCCGCAGTTCTGGCAGTTATCGGTACTGTCGGATATCTGGCATCCAGCAGATTAAGCGGCGGCAGCGGGAAGACCGACTCCGGGAAAACATCGGTAGTGTCGTCCGATACAGGCGCCGCGGACGCGCGGGACATCTCGCAGGAATCGATTCCGGAGATGGCAGATCAGCAGGACGCGAACGCTCAGAAATCGGATCATCCGGATACAGATCCATCGAAGCAGGAAGGCATCGGAAAAGCCGGGGCGGAGCAGGACTCCGCGGCTGACTCCGGAAAAACCGGATCCGAAGAAACGGGAAGCGGAGAGTCAGGAGCCGCGGGGCATGGACAAAACACGGAAAGCGCTTCGGAGACGGCCGCGGCCGCCGAGGAAGAACCTTCCGTCAGCGAATATCAGGCGATCTGCGCCGGGCTGCGCCTGCAGCAGCCGGCGGCATATGCCGGCGGTGCGGATATCATGGAGAGAATGCTGAGACCGCTGACCGATTCCGATATTCTTGACAAGAATATGACGCTTCGGATGTCCGACCTGCCGCAGGATAAACCGGATCATTTTGACTGGGACATCATTTATGACTTTGTCGATGATCTGGATTCTTACGGCGTGCGCAATTCCTCGTCGGAATACGGACGATATATTAACCTCAGCGATCTGGACGGCTTTCTGGCGGATTATTACGGAGGCCGCGCGCTGACATGGAACCTGCCGAAAGACGTCTATAATTCTGATTACATCGGTTTCCTGTACGCGGATGAGGACACGGTCGAGATTCAATTCGCGGACGGAGATCCCTGGGTATTCGGGGAGAATCCGCAGTTCCGCGAAAACGCCGACTACTGCCTGGTCAGCATGCCCTGCTACTACGGAGATAACGGCGGCGCCGATCACGTATATACCTATGATCTGGACGCGCTGTTCGAGAAAAACCCATCCAGCCGGTTCGGAGTCACGCTGCGCTACGCGGAGACTTCTTACAGCAATGCGTCGGCAATGGCGGCGTCGTCTTATTATATTATGAACTGCGATGAGTGGGTCACGCTCAGAAGCGCCGCGTCCACGAAGGCGTCGTCGATCCTTCATATCCCGCTGTATTCAAAGGTGTCCTATCTGGGAGATGCCGGCAATGAATTTGCGAGAGTTTCCTACAACGGATATGAGGGTTATGTGCTGAAACAGTATGTATCGCCGTACGGTCCGACCGTCAGCGGTTATCCGTACCGTGTCGTCAATGCCAGGGAGAGCATCACGCTCCGCACGGATCCTTCAACCAGCGGCGCGGAGATCCTGCAGATCCCGGTAGGAGCCGAGGTCACGGTATACAGATTTACCAGTTCTGAATTCTATCTGGTAGAATACAACGGTTTAATGGGATACGCGATGGCGTCATATCTGCAGGAAAGATGATCCGCAGGCGGTGTATCCATGTTCCGAAGAAACTAAGCACAAGGAAAAGGAGACTTGCATATGGGAGGCTTATTCGGAGTTGTTTCCAGGCATAACTGCACCCACGAACTGTTCTACGGAGTAGACTATCATTCCCATCTGGGCACCCGCAGAGGCGGCATGGCCACATACGGCGAGGATGGGTTCAACCGCGCGATCCACAACATCGAGAATTCTCCGTTCCGTACCAAGTTCGAGCGCGATGTGGAGGAGATGAACGGATATTACGGGATCGCCTGCATCTCGGATTTCGAGCCGCAGCCGATCATCATCCAGTCCCATCTGGGTAGCTTCGCCATTGCCACCGTAGGCAAGGTGAATAATTACGACCGTCTGATCCGGGAGCTTTACGACGACCGGCACACACATTTTCAGGAGATGACCAACGGACAGGTCAATGTGACGGAGCTGATCGGCGCGCTGATCTGCCGCCGGGACGACCTGATCGAGGGGATCCGCTATGTGCAGGAGATCGTTGACGGTTCCATGACCATGCTGATCCTGAAATCCGACGGCATCTACGCGGCCAGGGACCGTGTGGGCCGCACGCCGCTCGTCATCGGCCGGAAGGAAGGCTCGTACTGCGTGTCCATGGAAAGCTTCGCCTATCTGAACCTGGGATATACCGACGAGCGGGAGCTGGGTCCGGGAGAGATCGTGCGGGTGACGCCGGACGGCATCGAGCAGCTGGCCGCGC
>CANQGA010000188.1 GCA_947600145.1 uncultured Lachnospiraceae bacterium
GCCGCCTCCTGCTTAACGGCCGCTCCGACCTCCGGATCCTGCTGCTCAAGAAAATCCATTACCTGATTTACCATGGTGTTATCCGCCTTTCTATATGCTTTACTATGGTTTTTCCCATTATATCCAATCATATGGAATTTTTCAACCCCGTACTGTTTTCAAAATCCTGTACCCAAATACATTTTCCACTTTCATTCTAACTTATCTCCGTTGTAAACTCACAGTTTCCGCTGTTATCTCATCCCCGCCCGGGCGCGAATTTCCACTCCTTCACCACCGCCTGGATCGTCCGGTTCCCGTTATATTCATTGATCGTCGGATAGTAAATGGCGTCCATCACGCGGCTGTCCCCCATTTCCTCCAGAAACGCGTCCCCGTCGGTAAATGCCATGGCGTCCATCGGCGTTCCGTCCGGCGTGATCACGGCCAGCTTCACCGCGTTGCGGTTCCTCCCCAGAACCCGCGCGGACCGGATCCGCAGCCCCTTCTGGGCGAACTGCGGCTTCTCGTTCCCGTTTCCGAAGGGTTCCAGAAGCTCCAGCTCATGGATGAGATCCTCCGTCACGTAATCCATGGGCATCGGCACGTCGATCCACAGCTTCGGGATGAAATCCTCCTCCGTCAGCTTCGCCCGCTCGTTCAGCTGCCGGCGCAGCCGCTCCACATCCGCTTCCTCCGCCATGGAAAGCCCGGCCGCCATCGGATGGCCGCCGAATTTGGTGAACAGCTCCTTCACCTCGCAGAGCGACGCGAACATATGGTACGCCTCGATGGACCGGCCGGAGCCCTTGACGCCGTCCTCGGACTTCGTGATGACGAACGACGGCTTATTGTACCGCTCCCGGAGCCGCCCGGCAATGATCCCGGCCAGCGACTCATGACAGTCCGGCAGATAGACAACCAGGACCTTATCGTTCCGGAAATGCTCCTCCACCTGCCGCGCCGCCTGCTCCAGGCCCTGCGCGGTCATATCTTTGCGCTGGTCGTTCAGAAGCTTCAGCTCCCGGGCCAGCGCATCCGCCTCTTCCGCGTCCCGGCTCAGCAGGAGCCGCAGAGCCAGCTTGGCGGTCTGCAGCCGCCCGCCCGCGTTCAGGCAGGGTCCGATGACGAAGCCGATATGGTAGGCGCTCAGACTGGAAATGTCCAGATTGTTCTTCTCCACCAGCAGTTTCAGCCCAATGCTTTTCGTCTGGGGGATCTGCTTTAAGCCTTCCTTTACGATGATCCGGTTCTCGTCCTGCAGGCGCATCACGTCCCCCACGGTGGCGATCGCCGCGAACTCCAGCATTTCCTCCCACTCTTTCATGGGGATCCCGGCCCGCTCGTAGAGGATCCGGATCAGCTTATAGGCCACCACCGCGCCGCAGATCTCTTTCCACGGATAGGTACAGTCGGCACGTTTCGGATTGACGATGGCCGAGGCCCACGGAAGGATGTCCTTCCCGTCCGCGTCCTGAGCGATGTCGTGATGGTCGGTGATCACCACCGTCAGTCCGTGCTGCCTTGCGTACTCCATCTGCGGCACCGCGGAAATGCCGTTGTCGCAGGTCAGCACTGTATCGACGCCGTCCGCCGCGGCCGCCTCGATGATCTGCTCGTTGATGCCGTAGCCGTCTTTGATCCGGTCCGGGATCTCGTAATCCACCTTCGCGCCGAGCCGCTTAAGCGCCGTATAGAGCAGATAAGTGGCGCAGACGCCGTCGATATCATAGTCTCCCACGATGCGGATCCATTTCCCCGCGGCGATCTTCCCAAGAAGGATCTCCGCCGCCTTGTCCGCGTCCTTCAGAAGGTGCGGCGAATAGAGATCCCGCCGCGTCCCGTACAGGTACCGCCGGACCGCCTCCTCGCCGACCACGTCCCGGTTGCGGATGATCCGCGCCGTCACCGGCGTGATGCCGAACTGCCGCGCCAACCCGTCAAAATCTGCTTTTTTCGCGTATACCATCCATTTTGAAGTCATATGTCTCCTCCGGCGCAGCCTGAATATCCGTATATCCCGCGTACTCCTTCAGCCGCTTTCTCCTGACCGCGTAGTCCGGCAGCTGCTCACCCACGATCTTCCAGAACCGGGGCGAATGATTCATCTCCCGGCGGTGGGCCAGTTCATGCACCACCACGTAGTCCTGCAGTTCTTCCGGCACCAGGATCAGCACCCAGTTGTAGTTTAAGTTTCCTTTCGCGCTGCAGCTGCCCCACCGGGTCGCCTGCTGCCGGATCGCGATCCGCCCGTAAGCAACGCCCATCCGGGCCGCCCACAGCTCCGTTTTCGCCGTCAGCACGCGCCGGGCCGTTTCCCGGTACTGCCGGATCTCCTTCTCCGTAAAAACAGGCAGATCCTCCTGCCGCCTGCGCGCCTTCTCAACGTTCTCCCGCACCCAGTCCGCATGGCTTTCCACGAATTCCCGGATCTGCCGGGCCGGCGTCCGCATGGGGCACCGCACTACCACGCGGCCGTCCCGCGTCACCTGCAGGGAAACGGTCCTGCGGCGGGAGCGGACGATCTCGTATTCCAGACGTCCTTCCGCCGGCCTCCGCGGCGCGGCTGCCAGGCCTTGCCGGTCTGTATTTTTCGCAGCCGCGGCATGCCCCGCGCCATCCGTCACACAAGCCGCCGCCTCTTTCACAGCACGAACCGTCCCTCCAGCGCCAAAAACTGGTCCAGAAGCATCCGGCTCACCCGCGCGCCGAACACCGTCGCCGGATGCCCCGCGTAATACATGGCGTCGCTGAAATTCTTATGAAGCATCACCAGCACATAGGGTCCGTACGGCGTGAAAATGATTCCGCCGTCGTTGCGGCACGCGTTCATGCTTCCGCTCTTGGAAGCCACCTTGAAAAGCACGTCGTCCGTATTGTCGCTGTCCATGAAATACTGCGGGAAATCCTTCGTCAGCATGCTGTTGTAATGCTGTTTCTTGAATATCTCCACCATCTGCGCGTCCGCCCCGGGACTTATCAGTTCTCCTTTCGCCAGACGCGTAAAAATGCTGGCGTAATCCCGCGGCGTCGTGGTCCCCAGCTTGTCATACAGATCGAAATGGATCGGATTGTGAAGCACCGTATCCTTACACCCCAGCTTCTGAATGCAGGCGTTGATCGTATCAACGCCCAGATAATCGATCATAATATTCGTGGCAATGTTGTCGCTGACGATGATCATCAGCGTCGCCACGTCCTTCACCCGCAGCACCGCGCCCGGATCCAGCGCGCACAGCACGCCGCTGCCGTCCACCACATGCTCCTCCTTATAGGTGAGCATGTCGTCCAGGCTTGCCTTTCCTTTCTCGATCTGGTCGAACAGGGCCGCCAGTATGTAAGTCTTCACGGTGCTGGCCGTCTCGAATTTCTCGTCCGCTCCCATGGAAATGATATTTCCGTGGAAATCGTCGGCGTAGATGCCGACGAATCCGTCGTAGCTTTTCAGCTCCGCCTCAATGCGTTTTTCCAATGTTAATCTCGCGTCCATCACAATCTTCTTCTCCTTCCTGCACTTTCGCAGCCAGTTCTTTTCACTGTAAATCTCTGCTCTGTTCTTGCTTCACCGAAACCTGTCACGCGAATATACTCCCGACCGCCGTCATGCAGTCCACCAGATCCTGCCGGTAGATCGGGCTCTCCGGATTCAGGCTGTTGAATACCACGCCGCCGCTTCCGATCTTGCCGGTGGAATGGATGTACAGGCCGTCGCCCAGATACATGGCCACATGCCCCGGGAAGAACAGCAGGTCGCCCATTTTCATTTCTTCCTTCCTGATCTCCCTAAGCGGGAACCCGTCCATGATCTTGGCGTCCCGGTAGATCAGGATGCCGTTCAGCATATAGCTGGCCGAGACCAGGCCCGAGCAGTCGATGCCGGCCGTAGTCTTGCCGCCCCAGCGGTACTGAACGCCCAGATAGGTCTTCGCCGTCTCGGCGACCGCGCGGCGGAACGCATTTTCATCGGCGATCTCCGCCTGCGGAAGCTCATCGAGCCACGCGCCGGCCTGGGAAAATTTCTTCTCCGAAAGGAACTGGTTCCGCATATACCCGACGCGGCCGTCCGCCAGTTCTACCCTGGCCCAGCCTTCCCGCTCCGACTCCCAGTCCAGCACCTTCACCAGACTGCCGCGGAACAGGCTGATCAGCTTCACGCCCTGCACCTTCGGAAGCGACGTCACATCCACGCAGATGCCGTTCACCACCCGCAGGTCGGACGCCTCCCATTCTTTCGCCGCCTCAAGCGGCACCTCCAGCACATCCTCCGCCGGAAGATATCCGGTGTAGTTATAAAATGTGCGGACCGGCAGGAACATGGCCGCAGAGCTTTCGGTCTCCGGATATTTCTCCGCCTCCGCGTCCCCGGTGACCGCCACGATCATTCCGTGCGTCACCTCGTCGGCGATCCCCGACAGTACCTGCCCGTCGGACACCATTTTCTCCGACGCTTTTTCATAGATCGTACAGAGCGATCCTTTTACGATTCCGTATCTCATTCCCAGACTCCTTTCCACGTTAGCTGCGGCCGCTTTCCGATTTTTCCGCCGCGCTCTGCCTTTCCTCAAACCCCGGCACCGCCGTGATCCCGATGCCCGGCGTTTCATTCATAATGATCCGGCTGCCCTCGTAGAGCGGCCCGCCGGTATACGGATCGATCCGGCAAAGGCTCGGCCCGTCCAGATCCGCCCGGGTGATCACGCTCTTTCCGGCCGCCAGATGGGCCGCCGCGCTGACCGCGATCTTGCTCTCCAGCATGCAGCCGATCATGCACTCCACGCCGAAGCTCTCGGCGATGGCGCAGATCTTCAGCGCCTCATAGATACCGCCGGTCTTCATCAGTTTAATATTGATCAGGTCGGCCGCCCGTCCTTCGATCAGCCGGATCGCGTCCTCCGGCGAAAATACGCTCTCGTCCGCCAGGATCTTCGTATTCACCTGGCTTGTCACATACTGCATCCCCGCGAAATCATGGGCAGACACCGGCTGCTCCACCAGATCCATCTCGATACCCATGTCCTCCAGCGTGCGGATGATCCGCACCGCGTCCTTGGCCGTCCAGCCCTGGTTGGCGTCGATGCGCAGCTTCACATCCGGCCCTACCGCGCCGCGGATGGCACGGATCCGCTCGATATCCTTCAGACTCTCTTTCCCGACCTTGATCTTCAGGATGCGGAAGCCCTGCTCCACAGCCTTCAGGCTGTCGGAAACCATCTCGTCGATCTCATTGACGCTGATCGTCAGGTCCGTCTCAAATTCGCAGCGGCTGCCGCCCAGCACCTTATAGAGCGGTTTCCCGCAGGATTTGGCGAACAGGTCATAGACGGCCATATCCACCGCCGCCTTCGCCGACGTATTCTTCAGGATACAGCTGTGCAGCTTCCGCATAATGCCGTCCAGGTTCTCGATATCCATGCCCTTAATGCTCGGCGCGATGAATTCCTCGACGGCGCAGCGGATGGAGCCCTTGGTATCGCCGGTGATCACCGCTGTAGGCGGCGCTTCTCCGTAGCCTGCCTCTCCGGTATCCGCCGACACGCGCACCACAATATCATTTACCGTCTCTACGGTCCGCAGGGCCGTCTTAAACGGCGTTACCAGCGGAATATTCACCTCCGCCACGTCGATTTTCGCGATCTTCATACTCATCTCTCCTCTCCGCGAACT
>CANQGA010000189.1 GCA_947600145.1 uncultured Lachnospiraceae bacterium
GCCGTTATCTCCGCTTCAACGGTTTGGCTTATTAAATTATTTATGATGATAGCACAGCTTTTTCGGGTTGTCAATCCTAAAAATAAAAATGGATATTCTCAGTATCTCGCATGGCTCAGAGCGAGCGGGCAGAATAGCAGGCAGAAGATTTTATTCTCACGTTGAAAGATTCCCTAAACTATGGTATGATACGAATGGGAACAATCATGTCACTGCAAGGTGTTGGCCTTCCATCCTACATAGATGGGAGGTGGTGCGGATGAGATTCGATTTTAAAGACCTGATGGCCTTCGGAATGTTCATTCTCGCATTACTGACCCTTATCGTTTTGATAAGCCAGTAACGTTTTTCATATAGAAAAACCACCCTTGTATACTTTGGACTGTAGCGAGGGTGGAATTTCTATTCTCAATATAGGCCAACCTCTTGTAGAGGTAGTTGTTCCTTTTCTTATTATATGCCTCTATCTGAAAATTTTCAATAACTTTTTTGAAAAAATTCTCCTTAACTCCGCGCCTCACACTTTCTTTCCCAGCTTGCGGCGGACGGCTTCCAGAACCGGACGCAGCTGAGCAAGCCTTGCCTGATAGCGTCCCACCTCCGGATGCCGGCGGCTCAGCATGGCGTAAAGATCACAGGCCTTCTGCAGGCAGCTGAGTTTTCCTTCCCATCCGCTCACATCGCTGAGCTTGGCGTAAGAAACAGCCAGATCCTCATAAGCCAGAGGCGTCTTCTGCTCAGCGGCGATCTCCTCAAAAAGGAGCAGCGCCTCCTTAAACCGGTCAAAAGCCGTCTGGTAATCTCCCAGAGCAAAACAAACGTCGCCCATTTTGTGGCAGCAGACGCCGTAATCCCGGCGGGACTGCACCGTCTTCTCTTCCTCCAGCCCCTCTTTTTTCAGCCGGAAGCTCCGTTCATAATAAACCCGCGCCGCGACAAAGTTCCGCTCCATCATAACGGCGTCGCCCATGCGCTCCAGAATGACAGCCAGATCCCGGCGGGACTGCGCGGCTGCCGTCTCGTCCCACATTGCCTCCGCGATCTTCAGTCCCTTTCCGTACCAGTCGGCGGCTTCCTTCGCGTTCCCGTTTGACCGGCTCACATCTCCCATATGCTCGTAAGCGATGGCCAGATTCCTGCGGGACTCTGCCGATTCCAGTTTTTCCGCCGCTTTCTCGCGGAGTTCACAACATTTTTTATAATGATAAGCCGCCCCTGCCAGATCATTCAGGAACCTGGCATTTTCGCCAAGCTTTTCATGGCTTATGCTCAGATCGGTCAGCGCGTCCGGCAGCTCCGCCTCTCCGGCCATGCTCTCTGCCAGGGCAAGGCCTTTTTCATAATATTCCTTTGCCTTAAGCCGGTTCCCCTCCGACCGAAAGATATCGCCCATCCGGTTATAGCCGACGCACAGATCCCGCCGGGTCTGTTCCGAGTCCGAAAAACGGTTCAGCTCCTCCCGCAGACGCAGCCCTTCTTCAAAATAATGCCGGGCCTGAGCCAGATTTCCCTCCGCCAGATTGATATCGCCCATCCGCTCATAATCCGCGGAGAGGTTCCGAAGCGCCCTCGGGCTCTTATCCGTCTTCGCTCTTTTTTCGCTGACAGACAGGGCCCTCTCATAGTACGCCCGGGCGCCTTTAACGTCGCTCTGCAGACGCCGGATATCCCCCAGCCTCTCGCAGACCTGATCCAGACGGATTTCATAAATCGGATTCCCCGTCGTCTCCTGAAGCGTCTGAACCAGACTCAGAACATTTTCATACGTCTCCTGAGCGGAAGCAAAACGCTTTAATTCCTCGTAATAGATTCCCAGATCCAAAAGGGCAGACCAGTACGCATCTCCTTCTTCCTCCGCGCGCCGCGCTTCCCATGCCTTTCTCCGCAGATCCGCCAGTTTCGCCTGATAACGGACTGCCTCCTCATAATCCCGCTTCACGCCATGGCCGGTACGGTATATGCCGACCAGCCAGGATACAGCCTCCGGCAATTCTTTATCCGCTGCCTCCCGAATAAGAGCTAACGCCCGCTCCGCGTCCACCTCCACGTCGATACCGTTCAGATAAGCCAGGCCGATGAAAAGAAGGTGGGACGGATCGCTGTCGTTTTCCGTCGTCGCGATCTGCTTCAGATTCCGCAGAAGCGCTTCCGAAAGTTCCCCTTCCCGATGAGCGTCCGTGCACGCGGAGAGGCTGGAATAGCAGGCCGAAAGGGCCGCCCGGTCCGTCCTTACCATTTCCGCCGGAAGCACCGGCTTCCCCGCCTTTTGAGCCATTGGATATTCGGTGGTCATCACATAGTTGTCTTCCTCCACCAGGCTGGGAGTGACCACCATTGCAAACAGGTCGCTCTTTTCCAGCGCGTCCCGAATGGAGTCATTGAAATTCTCCCCGGGCGTCAGGAATTCATCGTACCAGATCGCCAGATCCCGGCAGAATTCGTTCTTATGGATCAGACGCATCAGCTCCTGGGCGTATTTCCGGTCCTTCTTCCGATAGCTTAAAAATACATAAGCGTCAAAGGCCGCGCGCACCTTCTCCGCCAGCTCATCCCCTACCAGCACGTCGGAAAGGAAACGCGAAAGTTTATCCTCATAGCTGATCGCCGTTGCGTCCGCCGCCCGTTTATCCAGAAACTGCAGATCCCCGCAAATGCGGTTAAAATCAGCCTCCAGCCCTCCTTCCTGCATCAGGGGAAGGACCGGGATATGCAGCCTGACAGCCAATGTAAACTCCACTTCCCGTGCCCGGTTTTTCTGATAAAGGAAGCGGCTGGTGACCGGAACGACCAGAAGCTGCATCTGGCTTAAGTCCTCCCGCAGTTCCTCTTCCTCATAAGGAGCGTCCGGCTCCTCGTCATACCAGACCGCGCAGTTCTGCAGCCGCAGAAGCTCCGCCGAAACAGACTCAAAATACAGCGGAAAATCCGCCGGGTGACAGCAAAAATAGACGCGGGGTTTCCCCTTGGGCGCGGACATTCCGCGGGTCTTATATACAAGCTTAGGCATAACAGGTCCTCCTCTCACAGTTCAGGCGTCTTCTGCGATCGTCTCCGGGATTTTCGCATTTCCGCCTCTTGAATATATCGTACCGCGGGATCCATGTCAAGAAGCGCCTCCCGGGATTTGATATTGACTTTTATTGGAGGCGGCTTCATGTTGATCGGCAGAGACGCGGAACTGAAATTCTTAAATGATAAACTCAGGCAAACCTGTCTTTCAATTCCGCGAGCAGACGTTCCGCGATAGGCGTAAAAGCCTGATACTTTCTCCAAATCAAGTACATCTTTGCCTCCAATTTCGGTGAAAGCGGGCGGAACACAAGTCCGCTTCCCGGACTCGTATCAATCAAATGGTCAAAGGTCAGCAAAAACCCCAGACCCTCCCTGACAAACAAGGACGCGTTATAGGACAGACGAAAGGAACCCTCCAGACGCAGCGTGTCCATTTTTTCTCCGGCCCAGCGCGGGATGTCGAGTTTCCACCCCTGTTCCGAGCAAAACAGCGGCAGCCCGGCGACGTCATCCACAAGAATGCTGTCTCTTTTTGCCAAAGGGTGATCCACAGGTATGACGAGCCCCCATACATCCGCCTCCGGAAAAGTAAGATAGTGATACTTTGCCGTATCCGGCTCCTCCGCAAGCACGGCAAAGTCAAGAATGCCTTTGTCCAGCTTTTCTGTGACCTGTTCCGTATCCCCGCTGCTGATGTGATAGCGCAGTCCGGGATAAATCTCTTTGAAACGCTTGATCTCCTGCGCAAGGTAGCGAATTTGATATGACTCAGCCAGTCCAAAATAAATATCTCCGCCGGTTATATCGTCCAAAGACACAAATTCGCCGATGATCTTATCCGCCATTGAAACTAAATCTTCCGCCCGCTTTCTGAGAAGGATTCCTTCCTCGGTCAGGGAAATGCTGAAGCTGTGCCGGGTGAACAGCTTTTTTCCAAGCTCGTCCTCCAACGATTGGATCTGCTTCGAGAGCGTCGGCTGAGTAACGTGCAGATATTCGGCGGCACGGGTCATGTTTTCTTCTCTTGCAATGGCAAGGAAGTATCTTAAAGTACGAATTTCCATAGTTATGTCCTCCGTTCCATATCGTGATATTTCCCGGCATGCTATTTACCCCATATCATGATATTCATAAAAAGAATATCATGATATTCATTATAACCATTAGTGAGAAAAAAGTCAATGTGCTATCTTGTAGATGTCGGAAAGAAGTCGGACGCAGAAAGGATGAAATCATGAGCGAACAAACGGAAAATCTGCTCACGGGGATGGCCGACGCGGGATGTACGAAAGAGGAAATCCAAAGAGCCGGATGCTTTTTGAACGCGTGCAGCTTTAACGAACTGACAAAGCTCCTCAAACAATGCCGCTGTGCCCTGATAGAGCAAATGCATGAAAGCCAGAATCGGGTTGATCGTATGGATTACCTGATAAGGCAGACCGAAAAATTTTCAGTGAAATAATGAAAGGATGGTAAGAACAGCATGAAAAAAGAAGAATTGAAACTGACGGCGGAATGGGATAAAACCTTCCCCAAGAGCGAAAAGGTCGATCACAGCAAGGTGACCTTTGTGAACCGTTACGGCATCACGCTGGCGGCAGATATGTATGTGCCGAAAAATGCGGAAGGTAAGCTTCCGGCGATTGCCGTCTGCGGCCCTTTCGGAGCGGTCAAGGAGCAGGCGGCGGGGTTGTACGCCCAGACTATGGCGGAAAGAGGATTTCTGACGGTTGCCTTTGACCCCTCGTTCACCGGCGAGAGCGGCGGCAATGTCCGTTACATGGCGTCCCCCGACATCAATACCGAGGATTTTATGGCGGCGGTGGATTTCCTGTCGCTGCACGAGAATGTTGATCCTGACCGAATCGGTATTATCGGTATCTGCGGCTGGGGCGGCATGGCGCTGAACACGGCGGCGCTGGATACGAGAGTAAAAGCGACCGTAGCGTCCACGATGTACGATATGACGAGAGTGAATGCAAACGGCTACTTTGACGCCGAGGACAGCGAAGAAGCCCGGTATCAGAAGCGGGCGGCCATGTGCGCCCAACGGATTGCGGATTTGAAAGCGGGAGAATACGCCCTTGGCGGCGGTGTCGTTGATCCTCTGCCGGAGGACGCGCCGTTCTTCGTAAAGGATTATTACGATTACTACAAGACGAAGCGAGGTTACCATCCCCGCAGCCTTAACTCAAACGGAGGCTGGAATGTGATCGGCTGTGAATCCTTCCTTAATCAGCCGATCCTCAAATACAGCAACGAGATCAGAAGCGCCGTTTTGATCATGCACGGTGAGAAGGCTCACTCCTGCTACTTTTCAAAAGATGCCTACGCAGCCATGACAAAGGACAGCAAGTATACGGACAACAAGGAGCTTTTGATCATCCCGGACGCCGTCCACACCGATCTGTACGACGGCGGCGGGAAGAACGCCATACCATTTGATAAGCTGGAGCGTTTCTTTACAGAATATCTGAAGTAAAATATAGAAAGCGTACCACTGGCACCCTTTCTGCATGGAAATGCGGATCGGGAGTTGATTGTCCCAGATCAACGCACGTTTTTGAGAAGCTTTGGCGCATCG
>CANQGA010000190.1 GCA_947600145.1 uncultured Lachnospiraceae bacterium
CAGGATTACGTGGCGGCCGCCGATGAGATGCGGGTGGACGTTTACGACCTGATCAATCACGATATCAGGAATATCCCGGCGGGCAGCGACCGGCTTATCTATCTGCCGTATCTGATGGGAGAGAGAACGCCTCATCTGGATCCGGACTGCCGCGGCGTGTTCTTCGGACTCTCCGCGATCCACACCAAGGCCCATCTTCTGCGGGCGGTGATGGAGGGCGTGTCCTACTCCCTGGCTGACTGCAACGACATCCTGCGAGAAATGGGCGTGTCCGTGGACGAGATGATGGCCTGCGGAGGCGGAGGCAAAAGCGCTATCTGGCGCCAGATGCTGGCGGATCTGTACGGCTGTCCGGTGAAGACGGTCCATCAGTCCGAGGGACCGGCTCTGGGAGTGGCGATCCTGGCCGGCGTGGGCTGCGGCATCTACGAGAGCGTGGAGGCGGCCTGCGGGAAACTGGTCTCCGCCGACAAATGCAGCGAGCCGAATCCGGAGAATGAGAAGCTGTACGCGGAGTACCATAAGCTGTACAAGAAATTGTATATTGATTTGAAGAACAGTTATAAGGAACTGGCGGCGCTGTAGCCGGCTGTCCGCAGAAACAGAAAATACTGCCCGTAAGGGCATAAAAGGAGGGGATTCCCATGGAGATCAGAAAAGTTACAGACCCGTCATTTGCCGAGTACGGCAAGGTGGTGACCGGCTACGATGTGAGTGAGCTTTTGAAGGTGATGGAGGAGAAGACGCCGCTTCCGGACGACGTGGTCTACGTACCGTCCGTGAAGGAGCTGGAGGAGCTGGCGGTATCGAAGCTGATGCAGAAGAACCTGTACGGCCAGATCCCGGTTCAGGTGGGGTACTGCAACGGACACAATAAGAAGCTGAACGCTCTGGAGTATCACAGGAGTTCCGAGATCAATGTAGCGGTCACGGATCTGGTCCTGCTGATCGGAAGGCAGCAGGATATCGAGGCGGATTACACTTACGACACATCGAAGGTGGCTGCCTATCTGGTTCCGGCCGGCACGGTCATCGAGGTTTACGCCACGACGCTTCACTACGCTCCCTGTCATACGGATGAGGGCGGATTCCGCTGCGTGGTGATCCTGCCCGCCGGCACGAATACGGATCTGGAGCCGCTTGACGAGGTGTTTGCCGAGGATAAGCTGCTGTTCGCGAAGAACAAATGGCTGATCGGCCACGCGGAGGGAGGCCTGGACGCGGGGGCGTTCATCGGGCTGAAGGGCGAGAATATCACCCTGTAAGGGAAGCGGCTGCGCGGAGTTTGCTGTATCGCTGTCCGGCGCTGCGCCCGGAAAGCAGCGGGTATGTACCGCAAATGTTGTGCGTTACGCAGCGAAAGCTGTCAGATTTATAAATATATTTTAGAAAATGGAGGATATTCACATGAGCAATGTACCTGTCGTAAAACTGGGAATCGTGGCTGTCAGCCGCGACTGCTTCCCGGAGTCTTTGTCTGTCAACCGCCGCAAGGCATTGGTGGAGGCTTATACGAAAAAGTATGACGCCGCCAATATTTACGAGTGCCCGATCTGTATCGTTGAGAGCGAGATCCATATGGTCCAGGCCCTTGAGGATATAAAGGCTGCGGGCTGCAATGCCCTGTGTGTTTACCTTGGCAATTTCGGTCCGGAGATCTCCGAGACCCTTCTGGCGAAGCATTTCGACGGACCTGTCATGTATGTGGCGGCCGCCGAGGAAGCCGGCGACAGCCTGATCCAGGGCCGCGGCGACGCGTACTGCGGCATGCTGAACGCCAGCTATAACCTGAAGCTTCGCAATGTCAGGGCCTATATTCCCGAGTATCCGGTGGGCACGGCTGAGGAGTGCGCCGATATGATCGAGGAGTTCCTGCCTATCGCCCGCGCGATGGTCGGACTTGCCAATCTTAAGATCATCAGCTTCGGTCCGAGACCGTTAAACTTCCTGGCCTGCAACGCGCCGATCAAGCAGCTGTACAACATGGGCGTGGAGATCGAGGAGAATTCCGAGCTGGATCTGTTTGAGTCGTTTAATAACCATGCCGGCGATCCCCGGATCCCGGAGGTCGTGGCCGATATGGAGGCCGAGCTTGGCAAGGGCAACATGAAGCCGGAGATCCTGCCGAAGCTGGCCCAGTATGAGCTGACCCTGCTTGACTGGGTAGAGGCTCACAAGGGCTACCGCAAATACGTGGCTATCGCGGGCAAGTGCTGGCCGGCGTTCCAGACGCAGTTCGGCTTCGTCCCCTGCTATGTGAACAGCCGTCTGACCGGACGCGGCATCCCGGTGTCCTGCGAGGTGGATATCTACGGCGCCCTGAGCGAGTTCATCGGAACCTGCGTGAGCGGCGATATCGTCACCCTGCTTGACATCAACAACTCGGTGCCGGCGGATATGTATGAGGCCGACATCAAGGGCAAATATAACTACACCCACAAGGATACCTTCATGGGCTTCCATTGCGGCAATACCTGCTCCAAGAAGCTGACCAGCTGCTCCATGAAGTATCAGCTGATCATGGCCAGGTCCCTGCCGGAGGAAGTGACCCAGGGTACGCTGGAAGGCGATCTGGTACCGGGCGACATCACGTTCTACCGCCTGCAGTCTACTGCCGACAATCATCTGCGCGCCTATGTGGCGCAGGGCGAGATCCTGCCGGTGGCGACCCGTTCCTTCGGCGGCGTCGGCGTCTTCGCGATCCCGGAGATGGGCCGTTTCTACCGCCATGTGCTGATCGAGGGAGGCTTCCCGCATCACGGCGCGGTGGCGTTCGGCCACTACGGAAAGGCTCTGTTCGAGGTATTCAAGTATCTCGGCGCGGAGAGCATCGGATACAACCAGCCGAAGAGCGTACCGTATCCGACGGAGAATCCGTTCGCGTGATCGTTCAGCGAGGCAGACGCGGGAGAGCGCTTACGGCGTCATTTCCCGCGTGATGGTCTGAGTTAGATTCGGGGCGGCTGCCGCGGTTTGGGACCGCGTCGGCCGCCCGTTCGTATTTCCATGCGGGAAGAGCGCCGGTGACGCTCTGCACGTATTTCCATGCGGGAAGAGCGCCAGTGACGCTCTGCACGTATTTCCATGCGAGAAGAAAGGGTGCCGGCGGCGCGTTTCAGTAACTGTATCATACCGGAAGGAGGCGGAATCATTGAAAATATGTGATCTGAAGGTGAATTACCAGGAAAATCCGCTGGGGATCGATCTGACCCGTGCGGTATTTTCCTGGAAAGTGAAGGAAGCCAAAGGCAAAGCCCAGGACTGGGCGAGACTTGTCGTGGCGGAGGATGAGGGATTTCGGAAGATCGTTTACGACAGCGGCAGGGCTGACCTGGATTCCTGCGCGTTCGTGCCGGAAATGGTCTGGAAACCTGCGGTGAAATATTACTGGACCGTGGAGGTGACCGACGACGCCGGAAGCTCCGGGATCAGCGATATCGCGTCCTTCGAGGGAGGACATCCGGAAGGCAGATGGAACGGCAAATGGATCAGGCCGCCGTTTGCCCGCGAGTTCGCGCCGGTGATGTTTCAGACCTTCGATCTGGAGCAGGAGGAGCTGGACGAACTCGATACGGCCCGCCTCTATATCTGCGGTCTGGGGCTTTACGAAGTCTATTTGAACGGCGAGAAGGTGGGCGATCAGTATCTGACGCCTTACTATACGGATTACCGGGGCTGGATCCAGTACCAGACCTACGACGCGGCAAACTATCTGAAGGTTGGCGAGAACCGGATCGAAGTCTGGATGGGAGACGGCTGGTACAAGGGAAATTTCTGCTATATGTACGGCGGGCGTCTTCGGGAGTATTACGGCGACGAGTTCAAGCTGCTGGCGGATCTGTATATCACGGACTGCGACGGACTGACCCGTGTGATCGGGACCAATGAGAACTGGCTGGCGCTCAAATGTCCTGTAGTGACGTCCGGCATCTACTATGGAGAAGACTACGACGCCAGGATGGAGCAGGCTCTTGAAAATGCGCCGGGCCGGAAGAATGCGGCCGTCCCGGTGAGCCGGATCCCAACCGCGCTGGAAGCCGACGCCCCGGCAGGCGCGCTGAGCCCTATGGTGGGCGTCCCCGTGAGATGTCATGAAGTCCTCCCGGTGAAGGAGATCATTACCTCCGAAGCCGGCGAGACGATCCTGGATTTCGGCCAGGAGATCACCGGCTGGGTGGCGTTTGACGCGGATCTGCCGGCCGGGACCCATGTGACGCTGCAGTACAGCGAGATCATGCAGAACGGCAGGTTCTACCGCGACAACCTGCGCACGGCCCGGGCAGAGTATCATTTTACATCGGCAGGGAAAAAGCAGCTGGCGCGGCCCCATTTCACCTTCTACGGATTCCGCTATGTGAAGGTGACCGGCATGAAGGTGGACGAGACGAATAAGGACAGCTTCCGGGCGTGGGCCCTGTACTCGGATCTGACGGAGACAGGGCGGCTGCGTACATCCAACGAGAAGGTGAACCGGCTGATCTTAAACACCAGATGGAGCGAGAAGGACAATTTCCTGGACATTCCTACGGACTGCCCCCAGAGGGACGAGCGCCTGGGATGGACCGGGGACGCGCAGATCTTCGCGTCTGCGGCTTCGTACCATATGCTGACGCCGGTATTTTACCGCAAATACCTGAAGGATATGGCCTATGAGCAGAAACGGATCGGGGGCTCGGTGCCCTTTGTGGTGCCGGATGTGCTGAGCATCGCCCGCGAAAAGGCAGGTGAGCCGGCTCCTGATCCGGCGTCTCAGGCCTGGGGCGAGACCGGCTCCTGCGCCTGGGGCGACGCGGCTACGGTGATCCCCTGGACCATGTATTCCCATTACGGCAATTCCGCATGGCTGGGCGAGCAGTATGACAATATGAAGCAGTGGACGGATTTCATCATCCGTATGGACGAGGAACACTGCGGCGGGAAACGGCTGTGGAGCTGCGGTTTCCATTTCGGCGACTGGCTGTCCCTGGACGCGAAGGGAGACAATCCCCAGGGCGGGACAGATCCTTATTTCGTCGCGACCATGTATTATATGCGATCAGCGGAGCTGACAGCCATGGCGGCGGAGAAGCTGGGCAGGGCCGAAGACGCGGCGTATTATAAGCGGATCGCTGCGGAAGTAAAGACTTCTGCCAGGAAGACCTATCTGGGAGAAGACGGAAAGCTTACGATCCGCACCCAGACTGCGTATGTGCTGGCGATCTGGTTCAAGCTCTACGATGAAGCGGAGATCCCGGCCGCGGCGGATGAGCTCTGCGCGCTTCTTAAGGAGTGGAACCTGCATCTGGCCACGGGTTTTGTGGGCACAGCTTATCTGTGCCAGACGCTTTCCGCCACGGGCCACGCGGATCTGGCGTACACGCTTCTGCTGAACGAGGATTACCCCAGCTGGCTCTACGAGGTGAACCTGGGCGCGACCACGATCTGGGAGCGGTGGAATTCCCTGCTTCCGGACGGGAGCATCAGCAGCACGGGCATGAACAGCCTGAATCACTACGCCTACGGTTCCATCGTGGAGTGGATCTACGGCCGGGTCTGCGGCCTGCAGATCAAGGCGGACGGAAGCGGACCGCGCAAGATC
>CANQGA010000191.1 GCA_947600145.1 uncultured Lachnospiraceae bacterium
CGGGAAAGCGGCGGGTAGAGGATCTTCACCCAGACCACCGCAAGGATCCCCCAGAAGAAGCAGAACAGCACGTTGGTACGGCCGCCGATGTTTAACGGCATATCGCTGTAATCCCAGAACACGGTGCCGAAGACCAGCTCCGTGAACACGCTGCACATGTACTCATAGGTGCCGCCGATCACGAAGCCGCCCACGAATATATAGCGGTCCGATTTGTCCATCATCTGCCGCAGGGCCACGGTCAGCACCACGGCGCCGATGCCCCAGACGAAGCTGAACGGCCCGTAGAGGACGCTGGAACGGTTCATCCACCGGCCGTTCACCAGTCCGCAGTAGAAGGTCTCGATAATATCGCCCAGCAGGGCGCAGATCAGGAAGATCCAGATGATCTTGTCCCAGCACAGTCCCTTTGCGAAAATGATCTTCTTCCCGGCCGCGTCAGCCGCGCCATCCGCGCCGCCCGCATCCGGCTGCGCCTCCCGGATCCCGGGATAGGCGCGTTCCAGACGTCTCCAGATATGGCCGGTGATCCGATTGGCCAGCTGCTGCGTCCGGCCGCGGGTGATCTCCTCGCTGACAGCGCCCAGCGGAGAACGGGTCGCGTAAAGTGTGCTGATAAGGTCGACCGCCAGCAGAGCCAGCCCGGCCCACACGACAGTGCGCTCAAGCCACGCGGGCAGCAGCGACACGCCTGCCATAAATACGGGATGCACAATGTGATAGACCAGAAGGAAGATCGCGGCCCGCGCCGCCATTTCCAGCCAGTTCTTCCTCGTGCCGGTGAACGCGGTCTCCGTCTCCAGTCTTGACAGGCGGCTGAGCCTGTGGCAAAAGACGCCGGCCAGGCTGTCCACCACGGCGATGACCGTGGCCGCGGCGATGAACTGGATCACAAAGCGCTTCCCCAGGGAAGGCATGATCAGGATCAGGAGCGCGTAGGAAAATCCGCAGGGTTCCTGAAGCGGCAGGCTCAGGAAGCCCCGGTTCACGAACCGACGGTCGCGGACCGAGTAATAGCTTACCTCCACCACCCATCCGAGGAACCCATACAGCAGAAAATAGAATATGATGTCGTAAAGTGAATAAGTCAGCATATTTTGTCCCTCCATGTCTGTTTGCTGATATCTCCTTCCCTAAGTATACTCAAGACAGATATGGTATGCAAGATATTTCTTCGCACATGTTTTTCGCGCCTGATCACTGGGCACTTCTTTATCTCATATTACACACGGCGCCTCTGTTTCCTGACAAACTCAAAATGTCAAAATGTCACGAAAAATAGTCTTGAAAATAGCCACCTTCTGACATATAATTCAAGAAGATCCTGCATTTTCAAAATGATCCGTAAACGGAGGCCGACTATGAAAAGAACGCGCAGAAGAACCGTAAGGCAGCTTGTATTGCTGCTGTTCGCTGTGATCCTGATGATCGGATTCGGAGGGACAGATATCCGCGCCAGGGAATCGACGGCAAAAACGACGTCCCTGTCTAAAGGCAGCGCCGCAGACTCCTCCTTCGAAGTGCATTTCATCGATGTCGGACAGGCGGACGCGGCTCTGGTTCTCTGCGACGGCAAGACCATGCTCATCGACGGCGGCAACGCGGAGGATTCCAGCCTGATCTACTCTTACCTGAAATCCCATTCCCTGAAGCATCTGGACTATATTGTCTGCACCCACGCCCATGAGGACCATGTCGGCGGACTGGCCGGCGCCCTGAATTACGCCTCCGCGGATCACGCGCTCTGCCCTGTCACAAGTTTTGACAGCAAAGCGTTCAAAAGCTTTGTGACCTACCTTGGAAAACAGGATGTGTCCATCACCGTTCCGTCCGCGGGAGACAAGTTTTCGCTGGGCAGCGCGTCGGTTCAGGTTCTCGGCCCGATCACCATTGATAATGATGACCCGAACAATTCATCGCTCATCCTCCGGATCGTCTACGGCGATACGTCCTTCCTCTTTACCGGCGACGCGGAGCGCGAAGAGGAGCAGGCCGTTCTGGATTCCGGCCGCGCCCTGAAGAGCACGGTGCTGAAGGTGGGCCACCACGGCGGTAGCTCCTCCACGACCTATCCGTTCCTGCGGGAGGTCATGCCGGAGTACGCGGTCATTTCCGTCGGCAAGGATAATTCCTACGGACATCCCACGGAAGACACCTTAAGCCGCCTGCGCGACGCCGATGTGAAAGTATTCCGCACCGATCTGCAGGGGGACGTGATCTGCAAAAGCGACGGAAAATCCGTCACCTTTACCGTCGAGAAAAACGCAGACGCCGATACGCTGGCCGCGGCAGGGAGCAAGAGCACTGATGCCTTGACTGCAGCAGGGAGCAGCAGCGCCGGCGCACTTTCTGCAGCAGGAAACGGCAGTTCCGGATCTAAACAGTCTGCCGCAGACGAAAAGGAAACCGAAAATACCCGCGTCACCGAGTCACAGACGACGCCGGCTCCCGCGGGCACTGATTATATTCTGAACAAAAATACCCATAAGTTCCATTATCCGTCCTGCTCCAGCGTAAAGCAGATGAAGGACAAGAACAAAGCCTACTACACCGGAACGAGGGATGAAGTGATCGCCATGGGCTACGATCCGTGCAAGCGGTGCAACCCTTGAGGCGGGGCGTACCGGTGCTTTCGCTGACGGAATTATAGACTTTTTGCTGATTGAATACATTATCTCTCCTGCGGATTGAAATCTGACTCTGCAATTAAAGTCTGCTGAAAATGAGGCTTGAAACGGCTGGAAATATATGATATAGTTAAAGATAGAAAAGGTGTCACCGATAGACGGCTGGCCCGAAAAAAGTTAGCTAAAGAAATAGCCGCTCAGTTTTCCAGACCGTGTTGCCAAAATGTTGCCACGCATTTATTATAGCAAATCCCGGTTATTTGACAACCGATTTTGGAAATGTTACGCAATAAAAGTCGTTTTTGATGATAAAAGCGCCAAATATATCTTAATCCTATTCTATAGTTGAAAATTCTCTTGTCGCTTTTATCCATTGTTGCGATGTCAGTGTAAAAACATTATCCCCCGACTCTGCTTTAAACCTATCGAATTCGATAGGTTTAAAATTAGGATTATGAATCTGCCAGCACCTATTTTCATTAGCTCTGGCCACCTCCTCTATCATATCCACATGAAAGCCTAAAAACTGAACCTCAGTAAACGTTTGTATGCCTGTTTATTCACACGCTCCGGCAAAAAACCGAAACTTTCGGGCTGCGTCTTGTAATGTCCCGGCAGCATAATATCCATCTTTATTTTTCTCCACGCAGCCGATCAGCGGCGATGCCAAAAACTCTAATATATTCGTTATTTCGTCAATACCCGGTGCAGGGTCAAACACCGTGTTTCCTCTTAACGCCATATAAATATCCCGCTCTTGCAAAATACCCCTTGTTACCGGATCATTTTTTTCAAAAATAAGACAATTCATTATCTCTCGAACAAGATCTCCATATCTTTTAAAAACATTGCGTTCCTCGTTTAAACAAGATATATCTGCCAATCCCGCCGTCTGAAATAATTTCTTATAGGAAGCAACTTTCAGCGGTATTTCTGTCTGATTTCTAATCAATGTTTCTAATGTATTTATGTCGACCAAAACAACACCGTGTTCAATCGCACGGTTAATCAAACGGTCATTTTGAAAGGTACCTCCTACTATCGCAGAAAAATCCGCATTATGCTTTTTCCTGTGTTCCGTCAGTGTGTCAAAATCTACGTTCCCGTCCGTGACATTACCTGTATTCGTTGACTTCGCATCCACGGCCACAGAAAATGCGTTTGATCCGACGCCGGGCGCTCTAAGCAAAACATCTGTCTTTCCTGCACCTCCAAGCCATTGCGCTTCAAAGCCAAGTTTTTCAAACGCTTCTTTGACCATCTTTTCTAAATGCTCATAATTTGATGAATCCTTTGCAGCCAGCCGCAGCTCGGCGAAAAAATCAGCCCCTGTTTCCGTTTGTACCGTCCTGTTTTCCGCCGGCATTTCTGTAATCTGAGGCATGTCTATGTGTACGGCATCCAGCAGCCGCCTTGCACGTGCCGTTATCGTAAATGAATCAATCGTCGCATTCCTCACAAGTTTTGCCGTTTTAAACAGCAATATGCGCTTTCGGATTTCATCAACATTTTCATGGCTAAAGCCATAAGATACTTTCGCAATTGCCGCCAATTCCTTATATGTTAAATTCCGACGGCTGAGAATATCCAAAAGTTCAAAAACAAACCCAAAATGGTTATGCAGAATGCAAATTAAATCCAAGATATACCGATTCTCACTCCATCGTTTTGCAAGCGATGTCGCATAATAAACCGTATTTGTTTTCCGCTGTATAAAGTTCATGTGCGTAAGCGTCGTAAAAAATGTCCTTAAAGAAGAGACTGAAATATCATAATTTGCTGTCACATACTGCGTAATCCGATCAATCTCACATCCACCGTCCAGCAATTGGACAAAATCCAGCAGCGTCACATCAAACTGTTTCAGATTGCCGACAATATACCCAATTGAAGGTTTTCTATTTTCTGAAACCTTTTTGCAATACTCCAGAGCCCATTCAGAAACCTCTAAACCCTCTTCTGATTCCGTTTCATCAAAAGATACATCTGCTTTAACGGCTTCTTCAATATAAATATCCTTTACAAACCGTCCACCTTTTTCTGTACGTCTGTATAAAAGAGAAAAATCCTCAAACTCCACCAATTCAAACTGTCGAAGCCAAACCAATCGTGAATTGATGTCCGATTTTGTTTTCCATGTCAGCGCATAGTCGTTCTGAGCTATTTCCTGTAATTGCGCTGCTGTTCTGGGCACATCCAAATAATACAGAATTTCACCCAAAAACTTCATGCGAGCACATAACAGTGCCGCCAGATACAAATCATCTCCAGATTCCAACCATATAGAAGCCTCTTTTGACAATGTATACCCAGTCTGCGTTTTTAGCACCAAGCCCATGGGTCTGAGTCGTACACAGGCTTCGTTCAAATCGATTTTACTCGTACTTCCCTTGATATTAAGCCGATGCGCAGGGGATTCTCCATTTTTCACCAGTGTTAATATGTACCTCAGGCATTCCAGTATCCCCATCTCGCCTCGCGGAATGTTCGGCATAGAAAAAGACTTATTCTCCCACGGTAAAGGATTTGGATACTGTTTCTTATCAATAATTTTGATATCTTTCATCGCACGTTCCCTCATTGCTCTAATTATTATCAACATGTCTTACATAACTAATAATAACATATTTCCATTATCTTGCAACAGATTTCTTCCATTATTCAGATAACGTATAACAATATATAAGGAATTGCAGATTCAAAGATTATCTTCTCCTATGCTTCTCTTTTCTGCTGTTTCAGTCCAAGCTGCCGCTGTTTCTCTGCTTCCCGCTGTTCCCGGCTTACAGCCCTACGTTCACCTCTTTCATAACAATAAATTTCTACTTCTTTAACATCCACTATCATCATAACCGCATCATAACCATTCTGGTCATGATGCGGTTACAAATTCAGTTATGAATAATATTTTTGATTTTTACTTCTTGGCTTATCTGGCAATGTCATT
>CANQGA010000192.1 GCA_947600145.1 uncultured Lachnospiraceae bacterium
AGACATATTGAACGTGAACGATACCTCGGAAGCTTTATATCCGGACACAACGCCCGTCAGCTCCTTATGCACCTGCAGCGGGAGAGCGAGATATCTCGCACTGTACGTGTTGGTGAAGGTGGCTTTATCCGCAGCTACAATTACGCTGCCGTCCTTGCCAAGCTTCTCGTACTCCTCAGTCTTTGTGAGTACCGTACCACGCTCGCCTTCCACCTTAACAGTCCATCTCCACACAGACTCATCGTAGACGTATCCGTCATACGCATTGGGAACAGTTTCATTGATCAAGAACACATAAGTTCCCGCTCTGTTGAACTGAAGTTCTTCGAAATTG
The DNA here is from genome assembly GCA_947600145.1 of uncultured Lachnospiraceae bacterium. Classification (GTDB taxonomy): domain Bacteria; phylum Bacillota; class Clostridia; order Lachnospirales; family Lachnospiraceae; genus UBA3402. The sequence continues at coordinate 335 of CANQGA010000192.1, forward strand.
ATAACCTTAAAAGTACCGTCCTTATCAATCGTCACACTGCCAGTCTTCGTGTAACCTAAGCCAACCTCTGTGCCATTCGATGTCTCCGTTACACTCTTATTTGTAAACTGATTCGCAGCCGCTGGATCCACGGTCATCGTGAAATTGAATGTTTTTTGTTTAGAAATCTCATCCTGATTTCTTAAAGCAATGACTTTTTCAACGTTTGGCTGCGCGGTTACCGGCTTTGTCTTGCGGTTAACGAAAACAGGCTTTTCCACATTACTCTCGTCACCGCCAACTTTCGTGATGGTTTTGGTCTTCACACTATACGTATTCTCAATGTACGTAACCGTAATTTTCTCAAAATGATTATTTTGCGTTGTATGCTCCAATGTCTCCGTGCAAAGTTCACTTGGTGTCACTGTAAGCTCTAAGTTTATTTGATACACGGAATCATCATAAGCAATATCCGGATCATTTCCCGGTTTCTCTTTCAAATAAAATGTAACCTTGTTATCTTTAATATATTGAGAAATAGATTCGAAATAATTAAAGCTAAATTTAATGTTCCCATCCGCATCATTTTTCGCAGTCGCGACAACATTCGTGCAACCGGAATCAGAATACAAATTAAATGTATATGCATCTTTTTCCAGAGGAAGAGTTGTATCTCCTTCTTTCAAGGACTTGGCTGCATCGAGCTCCATACTGAACACATTAATCTCAACTTTAGTATCTTTGCCAGAGCCGAAGTAAAGCCCGCCGTTACAGCCGATACCACCGCCGTGAACTGTGGAGGAATTGCCAGTAATCAAAACGCCGGCAGGAACCTTTGCAATCGATTCGGCGCTGGGATGCGCAACAAGTCCTACGTTCGTATTTTCTTTCGTTATAACTTCATCATCACTAACGGTATAAACAGTTTCACTGCCAAATTTTGCTTTGTAATTTGCCGAACCGCCCCCTGCCATGTAGTTGCTGATGATACTGGATCCGGCAGTATAAAAGTCTTTCGTATTTTCTGCACTTAACCCCTGCGCAGTCGATGCGTTCCAATGGTCAACTATTTCTCTTACATTTGCAGTCTTTTTTCCGTCTTCATTGGCATGATTTGTGCCGTTTGCGTGATTCCCATACAGAGCAACACCGTCCGTTGCTACCAGTGACATCTCACCATGACAGCATCCTGCAATACCGCCGCCAAAACCAGCTGCAGTATTATCTGTAATCGTTGCATTGATCAATGTAGCAAGACCACTGTTATTGATATATAATCCGCCGCCGCCTAAGTCAGTTTGCGAATTACATGTATTGTTTCTGATGACGCCGCCGGAAATAGTCGCTCTGCCAAAGACGAAAATTCCGCCGCCTTCTCCGGCATACCAATGTCCTGCATCTCCATCAACCGTCTTGTTCTCTTCAACAATTCCGCCCGTCATTGTAAAATAACTCGGCGTTTCAGTTTTAATCGTATCATCGGCGTTTTTCTCTATAATATTATTTACAAAGATACCGCCGCCGCGCTGAGCAGTGTTTCCAGAAATTGTTCCGTCTTTTAATGTGAAACTTCCTTCATAAACATAAACGCCGCCACCAACGCGGAACCTGTAATTACCCCTCGGCTCCATCTCATCATTTGTCACCCAGGTTCCTTCACCGCCGGTAATAGTGACATTACCATCGAGGGTAACATCAGCATTGTTGTCTATGAGGATGACGCTGGTTTTTCTATCACTAGCATCAATTGTACCGTTGCCTTCAATGGTTACATTACCACCTGAGATAACAACATTTCCTTTCCACTCGCCACTGACAGTTAATGTTCCACTGCCACTGACTACAGCTTCTGTGTTTTGCTCATAATATGTCATTTCGCCAGCAGAAGACTCGAAACTTAATCCCGTATTCGTTATCAGCGCCGGCCCCGAATACTTCACGCATACGACCCAGGTCAGGACAGTTCCCGGCTCCAATGTCGTCCCAGCGTCCTCCCCGGGATCTGTATCGGTCTCGGAAGACTCAGAAGTCTCCGGCTGGAGCGCGTTGCTTCCGGTTGCTTCCGGCACGGATTCCGTCTCGTCGGTACTTTCCTCAGAAACCGCTTCCGTGCTGCTCTCCGTTGCTTCCGCTTCGGTTTCCTTCACGACGGCGGGCTCGGTCTCTTCCTCATTTTCCGGCGCAGCAGTGCTGACTTCCGCGTCGGCGGTCGTCTCTGCCTCTGTTTCCGTTTCGGTCTCGGCTTCGCTCTCCGCTTCCGTCTCAGTCTCTTCCGCCGCAGTCGTTACGGTTTCCGCCGTTTCGCCGCCTGCCGTCGGCTCGTCGTCTGCCGTCTGCGGATCTCCGAAGGTCTGACCGTCGCCAGCCATGTTTTCTTCTTCGCCAGACGCCGTCTCCTCTTCCGAATGCGCTGCCGTCTCGGTTTCCTCTGCAGGCGCGTCTTCTTCCGGCGCGGCCGTCATCGCTTCGCCATCATAAGTGAATGTCACATTGACAATACCCTCATCCTTGACCAGCGCGGTGCCGTCCGGGTAGACTTCCATAACCTCGTCGTTGTCGCCTTCCCAGGTTCCGGACAGATCCATATCCAGAGGACCGTACTCTTTCTCATATTTGCCGGACATCAGAAGTTCCTGGCCCAGGGTATGATCGGTCTCCTGACCGTCGTACATATACTGGAGCCATTTGCCCGTCCAGATCTCCGGGGCGTCCGCTTCTTCGGCGTCCGGGTCTTCTTCGGCCTCCTCTCCATCCTCGTCTTCGTTCTTCTTCATCTCAGGCCAGATGGAAACATAGAAATCATACTCTTCTTCATCATACGCGGTCTCGCCGGAGCCCATATCGTCCAGCAGATCGCCGGAGCTGTCGCTCTCCTGGTTCCCGGCGGATTCCCATTCGCCGCTGTCGCCCAGACGGAACGTTGATCCGGACGCGTACACCGTCTGCACGTTCGCCGCGATGTTGGATAACACCAGCACCATCGCCAGAAATCCGGCCAGAATGCGGGATTTCTTCTTGTTAAATGTCCACATTTCCTTCATTTCCTTTCTCTCCCTTCAAAGTTTTTGTCTCCCTTTCCCTTTGATCTATGAATCATTTTTCAATCAACCGCAAATACTCACCACTGTTCCCCCCTTTGCGAAATTGCGCCGCGCACACCGCGCATTTTAAAGGAAACAGCCGCGAAACTGCGATAGGATGCGATTATCCGCCGTACTTATACCACCCGGAATACGGGTTCAGCGATGGACCTGGCGGCGGACTTCGCCTTCACCGCGCCGGGATCCAGTGCAGAATGAATCAGACACATCAGTTCCAATGTGCTCCGAAAATATAACTGCTGGGCTTTCCAGCAGACTTCGCCCTGCCAGCTGTTGTGCTGGCGGCAGATGACGCGGACGAGAAACGCTTCCCTGCGCCTGGCGTCGCCGCGGCGGCCGAGACCCGCGAGACGGGCAGTATCGGATACGGCCGGCTTCGCCGCGCCTGTGACCTTAAACGGTTCACAACCAAATTCTGCGGATGACGCGTCGCTTACGCCATGAGCAGCCGGATATTTCCGGCGGCCCGTTCTGAAGGTCCGCAGGACCTCATCCGAAAAAAGGGGCTTTTCTTCATCCAGCCATTCGTTTATCATAAGAAGAGCCTGATCAAGGCCCGCAAAGGACACAGCTTCACCGTCCGATATTCGGTTGATCGTACCGGTCACGCCGCCGTCAGCCGCCATCTCCGTGTGAAGCAGAAAAACGGATTTATTATTCAGAAACTGTTCAGCCATGTGTCCTCCTTTCCTATACCGCTCAGGTATACGGATCAGCGGGCGTGTCGTAGAGTGGCGTACTCTACGACGCCATCCCTTACGTTTGCCGGATATCAGACCCGATCCCGGCTTTTTCCTACCAGTTGACGGCCAGCAGCGCTGACAGCTTCTGCATATTCTTTCGTTTTAGCTCCATGGACGGATGTACATAACGGCCTAAGGTAATATTTACATTGGCATGCCCCAGAATCTCACTCAGACTTTTCACATCGAATTCCATTTCCACGCACCGCGTCGCAAAGGTGTGGCGGAGCGCATGGAAATTCACCCTCTTTATTCCCGCCCGGTCAAGAACCTTTGCAAAATGCCGTTCCATCGTCCTGGGCTCCACATAGGCGTCCTCCCTGCCGGTCAGAACATATCCCTTCTGTTTCTTCCGGAACGAATATAAGATCTTGATCAGTTCTCTCGGGATCGGGATCTTTCTGACTGAGCTTCCGCTTTTGGGCGGCGTGACAATGATCTTCGTCTTTCGCTTCGGATCATCCTTCGTCTGGATCCGCTGCATCGTCCGATGAATGGAGATCGTCTGCTCCGCAAAAGAAATATCCTCCCATTTAAGGGCGCAGATCTCCCCAAGACGTAATCCGGTGAACATACAGATCAGAATTCCCAGATTCCGGTCGGAAAGATCTGCTCGGAGATGCCTGTATAACCTGTTCTGCTCCTTCCCGGTCAGGACCTTCATCTCTTTTGTCTCCTTTTTTACGGTGATCGCTGAAAGATTGAACCGCACCGCGGCTCCGTGATCGGAAGCATACTGAAAAATCCGGCGCAATACCGACATAATATCCGCGACGGTCTTGGCGGAAAGCCCGCTCTGCCGCTGGCCGCCCGCGGAACGCATCCGGCCGCAGAAAAGCTCTATTGTTTCCCGGTTAAGGGACTCCCATTCTTTACCGCCCAGTTCCGGGATGATATAGGAGTACACCAGGTTCCAGTATTTCATAAAGGTGGATTCCTTAACCTGATATTTCACGGTTTCCAGCCATTTCTCCGCATATTCCGCAAGAGTGTCCCCGCCGCGCCCGTCCGCTTCCGCAGGCAGCGATTCAGAGGCAATATACCTGCATTCGAGGAGGACGAGCCGCCCGTCCTCCTCCTGTCGGACGACGAATTGTTTTAATTCACGGCTGTCTGTTTCGAGATAAATTTTTCTTCCGCTTTCCAACATGGCGACGACCTCCTCCTCGGCAAAAAACGCATTGAAATTTTAATGTTTTTTAATCAAATCATATTGACAAATCTTCCTCCCTTTTGTATAAATAAACTCTCGGAATCTCTAAGCCTTATTTCATGCGGCTTCTGAGATACCTTTTTTATGAATTCCCCCACCTTTTT
>CANQGA010000193.1 GCA_947600145.1 uncultured Lachnospiraceae bacterium
GACTTGCCCGAATGAACGCCCGACCTGTCCGGCGCTGGGGAACGCCGGACGGGAACGGCAAAATTTTTTACACTTCTATTGCTTCTTTATCTCACACAAGCTAATGGGCAAGGTTTGTAAGAAACAACAGAAGTAAGAAGTTCACTATTTATTCTGATCCGGAATGTAATTTTGATAATAAGTATGATATTGTTATAGGTCCAATTGCAGATGATGATATGGCACTTTTATTCAGGCAATATGAGAATGGCGTTATTACTTTTGATAATATGCTTAGCGGCATGATTTATAAGAAAACTACCAATCAGTATTCCTTTCATACGCAGAAAGCGATTCGTTTACTAAGAAAGGTGAGTGATTAGTCTATGGATAAAAAGCAACAGATGATTGAATATATGGTACAGGACATTGTAGAAATGCTTACGGAATCTCAGGGAATAGAATTTGACTCTGCCATGCTTACCATATATAAATCGGAGGTTTATGAGAAATTGTTGGATACAGAGACCGGACTATATCGTGAAAGTCCTGCATATGTATATGGACTGCTGCAGGATGAGCTTAATTTTGGACATATAGTGCAAACTGAGGTGTAACTTGATAATAACTGCATTCGAAACTCAGGTATTTATCGGGTTTGTTTACTGGCCGCCTGTCCTTTTGGGCGCAGCAGGAGTCTGCTTTTACGCACGGTGTAATAAAGAACCGACAAAATAGCCGAAAACAATAATTAAAGCAAATCGCTGGCTTCAAGTCTAAAATCGAATACCAGCCGCAAACCGGCGGCGCCGTCGGGCAGATAGTCTGAAAAGATTATCTGCTCTTTTGGCAAATAAGCAAAATCCATTCCCGCCCATACCGACACTTTCCTTATGGAGACCGAAGACGCGTAAAGGAAATGATATCATGACCCCGATCGAGACCTTCACAAATGAATATCCGGGCCGGCTCTATTATTACGCCCTCAAAAAGACCGGAAGCGAGCAGGACGCCGCGGATCTGGCCGCCGACATCTGCTATGAGGCGGCGTGCGCCCTTCTGCGGGGACTTGCGCCGCAGGATCTGGACGCATGGGTCTGGGCCGTGGCCCGCAACCGTTGGGCGCGGTGGGCGAGGAAGAATTATTACCGCGCGCCCGGCACGGAGGATCTGGCGGACTACGCCGAAGAACTGGCGTCGGAAGACGACGTGGAGGCGAATGTCGTCCATGCGGAGGAGCTGGCTCTGATCCGCCGGGAACTGGCGTTTATACGCACTGATTACCGGCAGATCCTGGTAGCGCATTATTTTGAAGAAATGAGCGTGGCCGAGATTTCGAGGCGCTTCGGTATCCCGATCGGAACTGTCAAGACGAAGCTGCAGAGCAGCCGAAGATTCGTAAAGGAAGGTATGAATATGGCAAAACAATTCGGAACAAGAAGCTTTCAGCCGGAGACATTCGGATTTGTCGCTTCCGGTAATCAGCCGGGCGGACTTCCCTGGAGCGCGATCCGGAGAAAGATCCCTGTCAACATCCTCTGCACCGCCCACAATAACCCATGTACGCTGGAGGAGCTGTCCATGGAGATGGGCGTCGCCATGCCCTATATGGAAGAGGAAGTGTCCCTGCTGGAAGATGGCGAACTGATCCGGCGGCTGGAGAACGGCCGCTATATCACGAACTTTTTCATTTCTCCGAAAGAGTGTCAGAATGAGATCAATGAGCTCTCCTGCCGGTTCGCGGAGGTGCATTACCGCGCTGTCTGGGAGCTGGCGGGAGAGGTCCGTGCCCTGGCCGCCGCCCGCGGCGCGGTCCCTGCGATCGACGAGCAGATGTATTTCGCGTTCTTTGTTGAGCAGCAGCTGGGCGGAGATGTGCTGCCGCCCAACATTTTCGGCCATTTTTCACGGCGGGACGGCGGAGACTGGGGCCTGATCGGCCATGAGCGGGGAAGTGTCTGCCGGCTTGCCGGTACATTTTTCAATAATAACGGCATCGGCGACGGAGATCTTATGTGGGACGGCTATCAGGCGCATCCTAATTCCGGCTATGGGGACAGGCCCTACGCGCAGGACTGCCCGGATTATGGGACCCTGCGCTATCTGCGGGCGGTCGCCCTGGGCCGCGGGGAGAAGGAGTTCTCCGCGGAGGAATGGGACGCCGTTGAGAATCTGCTGAAACAGGGCTTCTGCGTGCGCACAGAGAACGGAGGCCTTTCGGTCGCGGCGGTGCTTTTTGCGGACGGCGCGCGGGAGGAACTGCGAAAGGAGATTAGGGGTCTGGCGGCGTATCAGGTGCTTCTGGAGGCCGAGCGGGCTCACGTCGGGGACGTCCGGGAGGTCGTCGCACGTTACAGCGTCCCGTATCTGGCGGACGATTTCGATTACTATGTGGCCATGTCCGTCAAAGACCGGGAGATCTTGGCGCAGTTGTGGAAGGATAAGGGGCTTTATACCGGCGGGAAGCAGCAGTTCTGTGCGCTTATTTACCGGACCGGACAGACGCCGGCCTAGGGGTGACGACAGACTGACGAAGGACCGAATATAGCGGCTCTGCGGATTATCAGACGCAAGGACTCTGGTAATCCGCAGTTTTTGTATTCCATGCAGGCAGAGCGCCGGTGACGCCCTCCCTGTATTTTCAGATTTCCATGCAAGAAAGGCGCCAGTGACGCCTTTCTTGCATTAAGGTTTTTTAGATTAATTTTAAGTATATATTTGACAAAAGTCTGACAGGAAGGTATAATTTAAGTAAATTAAGCGGCTGCTATGAAATCAGGTAATAGAGAGAGCAGATGAAACGAGGGTATGGTTATGGCAAAGGTTCGAATGCAGGATATCGCGGATCGGTTGGGAGTAAGCGCGGTGACCGTGCACAATGCGCTGGCGGGCAAGCGCGGAGTCAGCGATTCGGTTCGCGAGAAGGTGCTGAGCACCGCGAAGGAGATGGGGTATTTTCAGGACCGGCGCAGCGCCGGGACTCTCCGCAATATCGGGGTGATCATCTCGGAGAGATATCTGGCGAATTACACTACATTTTACTGGAAAATGTATCAGGAGCTGATGATGGAGGCTTCCAATCTGAACTGCATGGTCAGCGCCGAGATCCTCAAGTGGGAGACGGAGAAGAACATGCTGCTGCCGCGGTTCGTTCAGGAGAATGCGGTGGAAGGCCTGATCATCATGGGCGAGATCAGCAGGGAATACATCGCGTTTCTGCGGGGCAAGGTCAGGCAGCCGGTGATCATGATGGACTTCTATTATAAGGAAGTGGCCGACGACGCGGTGATCACCGACGGTTTCTACGGTACGTATCTTTTGACGGAATATCTCTATAACAAGGGCTTCCGCGAGATTGCGTTTGTGGGATCCATCCACGCTACCAGCAGTATTATGGACCGGTACTGCGGTTATTACCGTTCCGTGCTGGAACACGGCCTGACGTATTATGAGGAATGGCAGATCGAGGACCGCAGGGAGGACGGCGAGATCGTCTTAAAGCTGCCGGAGCATATGCCGGAGGCGTTTGTCTGCAACTGCGACCTGGTGGCCAGCCATCTGATCGACGCCCTGAAGGAGAACGGATACCGTGTGCCGGAGGATGTCTCGGTGGTCGGCTTCGACAACTACCTGTATCCGGGACTTCCCAACCGGGATATCACCACCTACGAGGTGGATATGCGCGGGATGGCGGACGCCGCGCTGCAGAAAGCCGTCAGGCGCATCGAGACCCCGGACGGGCAGGAGAGGCTCAGCCTGATCTCCGGCTTTATCGTGGAAAAAGGAAGCGTGCGGTAGGAGAGGAAAGATGATATAAAAATTGCTTCAGAAGAAACGCCTGGGATGTGCGGATCCGGATCTGTTGCCGGATTCCGCCGCTCCGGGTGTTTTTTGTATTTCCGGAAGACTGTCAGCAAATGCGCAATGATTCTATCATTGATTCTGGATTGAATTAATCAGGCATTAAGTAAAGAAAATTCTTTTATATATATCCATATTCATGCAATCCAGCCGGAATCTTCGGAATAACCCTCGCGTTCAAAAACGAACCCATTCATTTTTTGCATATATAGTGCATTTTCAACAAAAAATTTCCAAACAAATATACAACGTGCTGAAAATCAACTTAAGTATTGACAAAGCAGGTGGTTAAATATACAATTAATTCTAAAGCTACACATAATTAATTTTTTAATAGGAGGAAGTGGAGGATGATGAAACGGTTACAGAAAAGCCAGACCTGTCTTTTCGCGGCCGGCGTCTTCCTCGCGGTTCTGTGTCTGAGCGGGTTCGGTGGGATCGGCATTACCGCCCGCGCCGCGACGGACAAGTCCTTGGAGGATTACAAGGACGTGCTCAACTACACCGCTGAGTACCAGGACTATGAGGAATACCAGGCTCAGTACCCGGACAGCGTCTGGCCGGAAGACGTCTATGAGATCGAAGGCGGCGACTTCGTGCGCAGCGAGGGAAAAGAATCGCCTGAGATCCTGACGGACTACATGGGCAGGACGGGCAGATCCGTCTATACCTATGACACCGGCATGGTCGAGTACCAGGTGGACATCCGCACATCCGGCATGTACCAGCTGGCGCTGACTTATTATCCGGTCGAGGGCAACGGTTCTTCCATCCAGCGCGGCTTCTTTGTGGACGGCGAGCTGCCGTACCGGCAGATGGCCGAGGTGGAATTTTCCCGCGTCTGGGTCAATTCCGTGAATGAGTGGGAATCGGATAATCAGGGCAATGACTTAAAGCCCACCCAGATCGAAGCGCCGGAATGGGTCACCAGTCAGCTCTACGACGTGGACGGCTACGTGGTAGAGCCTTTAAGCGTCTATCTGGAGGCCGGGAGCCACACGATCACCGTCGTTTCCCAGAGGGAGCCCATGGTCATCGGAAGCCTGATTCTTAAGAATGAGCCTGATACCTTAAGCTACGCGGATCAGCTTGCCGCCTGGCAGGCGGCGGGGGCAAAGGACACCGCGGGACGGACCATCGAGCTGCAGGCCGAGTACGCGCAGAAGAAATCATCCAGCATGCTTTATCCGACGCAGGATCAGTCTTCTCCGGCGATCCTTCCCTACAGCGCGCGGGCGCTTAAGAACAACACCATCGGCGGAGGCGGATGGAGCCATACAGGCCAGTGGATCGAGTGGGAGTTCGACGTGCCGGAGGACGGCTTCTATAATATCGCCCTTCACGCCAAGCAGAATTTCGTCAAGGGCATCTATGTATCCCGCAAGATCATGATCGACGGCGTGGTTCCGTTCAGTGAGCTGAGCCATTACGGATTTACATACGACGGCGACTGGAAGATGATGAAGCTTTCGGACAGCGAAGGCGAGGCGTACCGCTTCTATCTGACGGCCGGCCGTCACACCCTGAAGATGCAGGTGGTCCTGGGCGATTTTGCTCAGGTGGTCAGCGACGTGCAGAACGTGGTGACGAAGCTGAACAGCACGTACCGCAGCATCATCCGCATCACCGGCGT
>CANQGA010000194.1 GCA_947600145.1 uncultured Lachnospiraceae bacterium
AAAAGTAAAGTTCAGACAAAAACTGTGGACGAATCCGCAAAAATGTGGTATACTTCTCTCAACTGAACGATAAGAGGGAGTAGCTTGCGCCGCCACAGGCGCGGTATGATCCGTCAGCCCGTAGATAATACCGGGTCATACCTGAAACACAGGATGTTTTGAAGCGAGACTTTTAGCGCAGAATATGTGCTGGAAGTCTCGCTTTTTTGCGGCGGCGCGGAGGGATCCGCCGGGCGGGGCCGCAGGCACGCGAATCCAAGGAGGAAGAAAGTATGTTATTGACAGTGGCACTATTTGTGGTGGGACTGGTTCTGATCTGCCTGGGCGGCGACCGCCTGGTGGACGCCGCGGTGGCGATCGCGAAGAAGATCGGGATCCCGGAGATCGTGGTGGGGGCCACGATCGTCAGTCTGGGAACGACGCTCCCGGAGATCCTGGTATCTACGACGGCTGTATTCGACGGCTCGGCCGCGATAGCCGCGGGCAACGCGTTCGGCTCCATCATCTGCAATACGGCCCTGATCGCCGGACTGACCCAGACGCTCCGCCCGACCCGGAAGGTGGAGACGAAACCGCTTCTGTGGCGCGCGGGGATCTTCTTCGGAGTGATCGTGCTTCTGGAGATCGTAGGCCTTGTTGCGGGAGAGTTTAACAGACTGGTCGGCGTGCTGCTTCTGGCCGTCTTCGTGGTCTATGCGGTGCTCAATATCGTCCGCGCGGGCTCTGAGGGCGAGGAGCAGGAGGAAGAGGAGGATCACAGCGATACGTCTCTGCCGAAGCAGTTCGTGATCCTGGTGGTATGCGCCGCGCTTTTGTATGTGGGCGCGAACCTGCTGGTGGACAACGGGATCCTGATCGCCGAGGCCGTGGGCGTGCCGGAACGGGTGATCGCGGTAACCTTTATCGCTCTGGGGACTTCGCTTCCCGAGCTGGTGACTTCGATCATGTCCATGATCAAGGGCTTCGCCAATGTGGGCTTCGGAAACATTCTGGGCGCCAATATCCTGAACCTTCTGGCCGTGATCGGGATCCCGGCGGCGTTCCGCGGAATCCCGCTGGAGGCGTCTACCTGCATGACAGATATTCCGCTGGCGACCCTCGTGATGGCGATCCTGATCGTGCCGATCCTGTTCCGCAAGAAGGCGTCGCGGCTGCAGGGCCTCGTGCTTCTGGCGATCTATGCGGCGTACTGCGTGGTGTCGTTTATCTGAAAAGCCGGGAGGAGGAAAACAGCATGGATCAGCTTCCGAAGGATCCGGTGATCCTTTTAAGCTATATAAATACCCAGCTGCGGGATTTCTACCCGTCGCTGGAGGAATTCTGCGGGGCGCGGGACGCGGAGCGGAGCGTCATAGAAGCGGCGCTTGCGCCTCTCGGCTATACGTATGATGCGGAGAAGAACCAGTTTGTGTAAAGGCAGCGCCTGCTCCGGCCGGGTATGCCTGTGATCCGGAGAAGGACAATTTATGCAGATCTTATCAGGAGGGGGACCTGAATGCAGCAGGTATTTTCGGTCATAGCCCTGGTGTGGGGCTGGCTGATGGATCATCTGTTATATATCAATCTGATCCTGTCGGTCGTGATCGTGTTTTTTCAGCGCAGGGATCCGAAGGCTGTGTGGACGTGGCTTCTTGTGCTTTATTTTGTGCCGATCTTCGGTTTCCTGCTGTATCTTGTGCTGTGCCAGGATTATCACAAGAGCAGGATGTTCCGGGTCAAGGAAGTGGAGGACCGGCTGGCGCATCCTGTGAAGGAGCAGGAGCGGCTGATCCAGGGGGCCATGGACCAGATCGCGAAGTCGCCGTGGCGCGACTATGAGCCGCTGGTATTGTATAATCTGGAGACCTCCGGGGCGGTGCTGACATCGGATAATTCGGTGGAGATCTTTACGGACGGAGAGGCAAAGTTTGACGATCTGCGGGAAGAGCTGAAGAAGGCGGAGAAATATATCCATATCCAATACTATATCATCAAAAACGACGAGCTGTTCCAGTCGATCATTCCGATCCTTAAGGAACGGGCGGCCGCGGGCGTGGAAGTGCGTGTGCTCTACGACGGAATGGGCGGCCGCTTCATGCCGGCGCGGGTCTGGAAGGATCTGCGCTCCTGCGGGATCCGGACGGCGGAGTTCTTCCCGCCGATCCTGGGGCGGCTGCAGCTGCGCATGAACTACCGGAATCACCGGAAGATCGTGGTGATCGACGGAAAGGTCGGATATGTGGGCGGTTTCAATATCGGGCGCGAATACATTTCCAGGGATCCGAAGTTCGGCTACTGGAGGGATACGCACTTAAAGATCCGCGGCAGCGCGGTGTACAGCCTGCAGATCCGGTTCGCGCTGGACTGGAATTACGCGTCGAAGGAGAACCTGTTCCGGGATGGGAAATATTTCGGAATGGGAAATGAGGACGTCCGGGCAGTTCTGAACCATCCCGGCGTCATGGTGCAGATCATCGCCAGCGGTCCGGACGCCGGAAACCGGCAGATCCGCAACAATTACATCCAGCTGATCACCCGGGCGCGCCGGCACATCTATATCCAGACGCCGTATTTCATTCCGGATGACGCGGCGCTTTCGGCGCTGAAATTCGCGGCGGAGTCGGGGGTGGACGTGCGGCTGATGATCCCCTGCAAGCCGGACCATCCGTTCGTCTACTGGGCTACTTATTCCTATATGGGCGATCTGCTGGCCGCGGGCGCGAAATGTTATACCTATGAAAATGGTTTTCTTCACGCCAAGAGCGTCATGGTGGACGGAATGGTCAGCTGCTGCGGCACGGCCAATATGGACATCCGCAGCTTTGAGCTGAATTTTGAGGTGAACGCGACGATCTATGACGAGGGCGTGACGAAGCGGCTGGAAGACAATTTCCGGGAGGATCTGAAGTTGTGCCGGGAAGTGACCCGGGCGGACTACGCCCGGAGAGGGCTGTGGATCCGGTTTAAGGAGCAGTGCTGCAGGCTGCTGTCGCCGCTGCTGTGAGGCCGCGGCCGGGGGAACGAAAAGAGCTTATATGCAGTGATATGGAACCAGAACAAACACATTAGGTGTGTTTTGTTGACATTTTGCACTCATACGCATATAATATAGTTATAAAAAAGGAGGTGCAATTATGGCGCAGGCAACCTTTAGCGTTCGTATGGATGAGGTTTTAAAAAAACAATTTGACGCATTATGTCAGGAATTTGGAATGAACGCTTCCACCGCGATTAACGTATTTGCGAGAGCCGTTGTCAGAGAGCGTAAAATTCCTTTTGAAATTTCGTCTCCGGAATCGGAGATTACCAGAGCAGGCGCGATGCAGGCATTCATGACCTTGCGGGCGCAGGCCAGGGACAGCGGCGCTGCCGGTATGAGTCTGGATGAGATTAACAGAGAAATTGCCCTTGCACGTGCGGAGGCTGAGGTATGATCTGGTATGCGGTCTTCGATACCAATGTGCTTGTTTCAGCGTTGCTGTCAGGTAAAGATGATGCCGCGACCGTCCAGGTTTTGGGAAAGGCGATCGCCGGCGAAATAATACCTGTTTACAGTAATAGTATTATAAAAGAGTACCGGGAGGTTTTGTCGCGGGGGAAATTCGGCTTTTCAGGAGAAGTCGTTAAATACTTGTTGTCAGCTATTGAAAAATACGGCATATTGGTTGATCCGTCTCCTTCAGGCGTAATTCTTCCGGACATGAAGGATGTGCCGTTTTATGAGGTAGTGCTTGAAAAGCGGGACGAGAATGCTTATCTTGTTACCGGGAATACCAGGCATTTTCCAAAGGAACCTTATATTGTGACTCCGCGCGAACTTCTTGATATGGTAAGCGGTATTATCCATATTACGGAATAAAACGAACAAAGCCGGTTCCGGCAGCTGCGCCTTGCTTTCTTCTGATTTCCGTACTGCGGCAAAAGGTATGACACCGTGTGCATAAAATATGCCGCACCCGGCGCATACTACCCCCATGAAGACGACAGCATACATTCGCGATACATGTAAGAATTTTTTTAAATGCGGCGTGGCGGGGTGGTGCCTGGAGGTGATCTTCACCTCGGTAGACTCCATCATGCTGCACGACTGGAGGCTCATGGGGCGGACATCGCTTCTGATGTTCCCGATCTACGGTATGGGGGCCATGCTGGCGCCCATCGGGCGCGGTGTGGACCGGTGGCTTAAGGTGGAACCGGCGGGAGGGATCAGCACGAAGGACCGCATCCTGCGCCATGGGATGCTCTATATGGTGCTGATCTTTGTCGTAGAGTACGCGACGGGGTTCTGGCTGCGGGGGCGGGGAATGTGCCCGTGGGATTATACCGGGAGGCATTCAAACATCAACGGCCTGATCCGGCTGGATTTCGCGCCGCTGTGGTTCGGGACGGGGCTGCTGTTTGAACTGATCACGAGCAAGGGACAGATGTGAACTGCGGCAGACCGATGGATAGAAATATGTGGGATGAATGGTGCGGCGGCGACCGGAAGGGAGCCGCCGCACTGCGTAACCCGATCAGTCAGGTATGTGTATGCTGCGCGGGCCGCGGCCGGGTCCGTCAGGCAGATCCTGCGCGGGCAAATTTGGGAAAATGGACTTGTTTTTTATTTAGTACATGAGTATAATGCAGATATAACGTAGCGCAGAAAGGATACACATTTCCCATGATCAAATTCATCATTCTGGCGGCCAGCGTCATCCTTTTCCTGATAGTTACCGTGCCTGTGCTCTGGGTGGAAGCGTGGATCGCGAAGAAACACCCGGAGAAGCGGGACGCCCAGAGTCTGGCCATCGTCCAGTTCATGTTCCGGTATCTGCTCCGGCTGTCCGGTGTACATATTACCGTGAAGGGCATTGAGAATATTCCGAGGGACCGTGCGGTCCTCTATGTGGGAAACCATAGAAGCTATTTTGACATTCTGGTGGGCTATGTGACGGTGCCGACGCTGATGGGGTTCGTGGCGAAGAAGGAGATGCTGCGGTATCCGTCCCTGCGGACCTGGATGAAGAACGTCCATTGTCTCTTCCTGGACCGTGAGAACCTGCGGGAAGGCTTAAAGACGATCCTGGCCGGAATCGAGCAGGTCAAATCCGGGATTTCCGTCTGGATCTTTCCGGAGGGCACCCGCAACCGGAACGACGACATTCTGGAGATGCTGCCGTTTAAGGAGGGCAGCCTTAAGATCGCGGAGAAATCCGGCTGTCCGGTGATCCCGGTGGCGATGACCGGCACCGCGGAGATCTTCGAGAAGCACGTGCCGCGGATCAAATCGTCGAATGTGACGATCGAGTTCGGCGAGCCGTTTTTCATCAGCGATCTGCCGAAGGAAGAGAAGAAATTCGCCGGTCTCTATACCCAGAACCGGATCAGAGAGATGCTTGAGAAAGAACAGGAGATAAGGAAGGGCGCGTAAGTGGATCTGCAGGAAATTCGAGGCAAACTGGATGAGATCGACGCACAGCTGGTGCGTCTTCTGGAGGAACGGCT
>CANQGA010000195.1 GCA_947600145.1 uncultured Lachnospiraceae bacterium
ACGCTGACGATGCTGCCCGACTTGTCGAACAGGATGCAGCGGGAGCTGGTGGTTCCCTGATCCAGAGCCATAATGTATTTCGCCATGGTGTGCCCTCCTTTTATCCATCAAGTATTCGTTCATTTTTAACCTGTCAAATCAATTATACTTATTTATTTCCCGTTAATCAAGATTTTTAATCATCAGGCGGCATAACCCTTTCAACAGCCGCCACCCCTGGATCGCCAGCGTCGGAAGCGCCGCGAGAAAGCCGACGCAGATCAGCTGCTCCCGGCTCAGATCTGCCGCCGCGAACATCACCTGCAGGCCGGGGATCAGCAGCACGGCCGCCAGCAGGACCGTCCCGGCCAGAAATGCCAGAACCGTGTAAATATTGCTGAAAATGCCCAGGCGGAACAGGCTTCTGCGGCTGCGGCAGTTAAATCCGTGGAACAGCCGCGCCAATGTGAGCGTCGCGAACGCCATCGTGCTGGCCTCGGCGGGACTTCCCGACAGCCCGATCCGATACGCGCACAGCGTACACACAGCGATCAGTCCGCCCTGCAGCAGAACGTCGCGGACAAATCCGGCCGTCAGGATCCCGCGCTTCGGATCCCGCGGCGGCCCGTCCAGAAGTCCTTTTTCCGGCGGCTCCATGCCGATGGCCAGCGCCGGGAGCGAATCCGTCAGCAGATTGATGAACAGAAGATGGACCGGCGCGAACGGCAGCGGCAGGGCCAGAAGCGTCGTATAGAGAACGCAGAGGATCCCGGCCATATTGCCGGAGAGCAGAAACTGGATGGCCCCCAGGATATTCCGGTAAACATTCCGGCCATTGGCCACTGCCTTGATAATGGTGGCGAAATTATCGTCCGCCAGGATCATGTCCGCCGCGTCCTTGGAGACCTCCGTACCGGCGCGTCCCATAGCTATGCCGATATCCGCCTGCCGCAGCGCCGGGGCGTCATTGACCCCGTCGCCGGTCATGGCCGCGATATGTCCCCGTTTCTGCCAGGCCCGGACGATCCGCAGCTTGTGCAGGGGAGTGACGCGGGCGTAGACGCTGATCTGATCCAGCCGGGCGTCCAGTTCCCTGTCGGACATCGCGTCCAGTTCCGCGCCTGTAACGGCGCCTGTCTCATTTTGCCGTCCATGCGCTCCCGACTCCGGAAACGCCGCCATCCCGGACACCTCCGGCCCCATGATCCCGATCTGACGCGCGACCGCCGTCGCCGTCACCTTATGGTCGCCGGTGATCATGATCGTCCGGATACCGGCCCGCTTCGCGGCCGCGACGGCTTCCACGCTCTCCGGCCGCGGCGGGTCCATCATAGCCGCCATGCCAAGGAAGACCATGCCGTTTTCCATGGCGCTGCCTGTTTCCGCCGCCATTCCGGATGTCCTCCTGCTTCCTGCTGTTCCTGCGCTTTCGGCATCCAGAAACCGGTACGCCAGTCCCAGCACCCGAAGTCCGTGTTCAGAGCATGCGATATCCTGCGCCTCCAGCCGTCTGCGGTCGACAGCTCCCATAGGCCGCGACGCCGGTACGCCTCCGTCCGCAGTCCTTCCATCTCCTTTTCCGCTCGCTGCGATCCCCGTACAGCGTTTGAGCAGCACGTCCGCCGCGCCCTTGCAGATCAGAACCTGCTTACCTCCAAACCGATGTATCGTGCTCATCATTTTCCGTTCGGAATCAAACGGCACCTCGCGGATCCGCGGATAACGGCGGCGGACCGCCTGCGGCGACAGCCCGTGAAACAGCGCCAGTTCCAGAAGCGCCAGCTCTGTCGCGTCGCCGACGCCCTGCGCGGGCGTTCCTGGCTTCTGTATCTCCGGCGCCGCATTCCCCGCCAGCTCCGCGTTATTCGCCAGCTCCGCATTATTCACCAGCTCCGCGTTATTCGCCAGCACGCACGCTTCCAGGAAGAATCTCTGCCGCTCGTCCGCCGGATCCAGTTCCGCCGCCGGGATCATTTTCCCGTCAATGACCACCTGCCCGACGCTCATGCGGTTCTGGGTCAGCGTGCCGGTTTTGTCCGTGCAGATCACCGACACGCAGCCCAGGCTCTCCACCGCTTTCAGATCCTTGATGATCGCCTGCTCTTTCGCCATTTTCTGCGTTCCCATGGCCTGCACGATGGTGACGATGGAACCCAGGGCCTCCGGGATCGCGGCCACCGCCAGCGCCACCGCGAACAGAAGCGAATCCAGGATCGTCATCCCTCTGTACACGCCCAGGGCAAACACGGCCAGGCATATGATCATGATGGCCGCCGCCAGGCGGGCGGAAAACTGATCCAGACTGACCTGCAGCGGCGTCCGCTTCTCCTTCGCCCGGTCCATCAGCGAGGCGATGCCGCCGATCTCCGTATCCATGCCGGTGGCGGTCACGATCACGACGCCCACCCCCGCCGTAACCAGCGAACCGGAATACACCATGCAGCTGCGCTCAGCCAGCGGAACGTCGCCCTCTTCCCGCAGCCTGCCGTCCGGCCGCGCGGCTTCCGCCGGCCGCCTCCCTGACTCGGCGGCTTCCGCTGTCCTCCTCCCCGCCGGCCTCCTTCCCACCGGCTCGGCGGATTTCTCCACCGCGTCCGACTCTCCGGTCAGCGAGCTCTCATTTACCTTAAGAGCCGTGCATTCCAGGATCCGTCCGTCGGCGACTGCCAGATCCCCCGCCTCCAGATACATCAGATCCCCCGGAACCACCTCCGCCGACGGGATCTCCTGCCGGACGCCGTCCCGCAGCACCCGCGCCGAAGGCGCGGACAGGGCGCGCAGGCTTTCAAGCGACCGCTCCGCCCGCTGATGCTGCACCGTCCCCAGCAGCGCGTTCATCAGGATCACAGCCAAAATGACCACCGTGCTCTCCACATTATCCGTCAGCGTGGAGATGACGGCGGCCCCGATCAGGATCATCACCAGAAGATCCTGAAACTGCTCCGCAAATACTTTCCAGGCCGGTTTGCGTCCGGATTCCCGCAGGCGGTTCTCCCCGTACCGCTCCCTGCGGCTGCGGACCTGTTCGGCGGAAAGTCCCCGGCGGCAGAAACGTTCCCGATCCGCGCCGGCGCTTCCCGGGCCGGCCTGTCTTGCGGAACGCTTCTCCGCCCCTTCGGCCGCCTCCCCGGCGACCCCCAATCCGTCAAGTACCTCCGCCGCCGTACAGCAATACCATTTTTCCATTTCGGACGCCCCTCTGGTCTTTCCTTCCATGTTTATGCCGGAACCCGGAAAGAATGAAACCGGAATTGCAAATACCGCCGGATTGTTGTATGATGGAACCATGAATATTCTGCTGATTGCCATTAACGCCAAATATATCCACTCTAACCCGGCAGTGCGGAGCCTGCGCAGATACGCTTTGTCCGCCGCGGCGTCCGCGCTTCCGGCCCCTGCTGATCCCGCCGGAGGATCCGCCCCGGATATCCGTATCGCCGAGTACACCATTAACCAGCCGGCAGACCGGATCCTGCGCGACATCTATGCCCGCCGCCCGGATATGGCCTGTTTCTCATGCTATATCTGGAATATCCAATATGTCCGGACGCTGGCGCGCGAACTTGGCAAGGTTCTTCCGCGAACCGCCATCTGGCTTGGCGGCCCGGAGGTGTCCTACGACGCGGCGGAGGTGCTGCGGGAACTTCCGGAAGTGTCAGGGGTAATGAAGGGCGAAGGGGAGGAAACGTTCGCGGAACTGGTGAAGGCCGGTATTTCACTGCGGCAGCATGCTGCCGCCCCTGGCATTTCTCCGGCCGGCGCCTGCGCAGCAAGCGACGCATCCGCTCTCCGCGGCCGGCTTCTGGCGGCGATCCCCGGAATCACCTGGCGCGCGTCCGGGCGGATCATCGAAAACCCCTGGCGTCCGGCCATGGATATGGACCTGCTGCCCTTCGTCTATGACGATACGGAAGACCTGTCCAACCGGATCATTTACTACGAGAGCAGCCGCGGATGCCCATTTTCCTGCAGCTACTGCCTTTCCTCCGTTGATAAACAGCTGCGCTTCCGCGATATGGAGCTGGTAAAGCGGGAGCTGCTCTTCTTTCTCGACCGCCGCGTGCCCCAGGTCAAATTCGTGGACCGCACCTTCAACTGCGACCGCCGCCGCGCCATGGAGATCTGGCAGTTTCTGACCGACAATGACAACGGCGTCACGAATTTTCATTTCGAGATCGCCGCGGACCTGCTGACGCCGGAAGAGATCGCGCTGATCGGCTCCATGCGGCCCGGCCTGATCCAGCTGGAGATCGGCGTCCAGTCCACGAATCCGGACACGATCCGCGAGATCCGGCGGTCAATGGACCTCACCCGGCTGTACGCCAATGTCCGCGCCGTCGCCGCGGCCGGCAATATCCATCAGCATCTGGATCTGATCGCCGGGCTGCCCTGTGAGAATCTGGAAAGCTTCCGGCGATCCTTCGACGACGTGTACGCGCTGCGTCCCCAGCAGCTGCAGCTGGGATTTCTGAAGGTACTGAAGGGCTCCTATATGGATGAGCGGCGCGAAGCTTACGGCCTGGTCTGCGGAAGCGAGCCTCCCTACGAGGTTCTGGCTACCAGATGGCTCTCCTTCGACGACGTCATCCTCTTAAAGGGTGTCGAGGAGATGGTGGAAATGTACTATAACAGCGGCCAGTTCTCTCATACGATCGCCAAGCTGGAGCGCGAATTCACTTCCGCGTTCGGAATGTATCAGGCGCTGGCGGAATATTATCAGAGGCATGTCCCGGCCGGACTGAGCCAGGCGCGCGCGGCGCGGTATGAACTGCTGCTGGGATTTATCAAAGAAATCTTTTCGGCCGGCAGAGCGCGGTCAATCGGTCAGGCGGACAACATTCCGTCAAACGAACGGGCAAACGTCTTCCGCGAGCTTTTGACTTACGACTACTATCTCCGTGAGAACGCCAAAAGCCGTCCCGCCTTCGCGGGCGGACAGCTGCCGGATAAGGAGACCGTCCGCCTGTTTTATGAAAATGAAGCCGCGCGGCATCATTTCCTGCCCGGCTATGCCGGTTACGACAAGAACCAGCTGCGCCGGATGACCCATCTGGAGACATTTCCGCATCTGGGCAGGACGGTTCTGTTTGATTATGAACGCCGCGACCCGCTGACCGGCGACGCCGCAACGTGCGCAGTTGAGATATGATCACGAAAGGAGACCTCCCATGGAAAAGATCACCAGCTTCACCATCAACCACTTAAAGCTTCTTCCCGGCATCTACGTATCCCGTAAGGACAAGGCCGGAGAGGCTGCCGTAACAACTTTCGACATCCGCATGACCAGACCCAACTTTGAGCCGGTCATGAATACCGCCGAGGTCCACACCATCGAGCATCTGGGCGCCACGTTCCTGCGAAATGAGCCGGACTGGAAGGACAAAGTCCTCTATTTCGGCCCCATGGGCTGCCGCACCGGCTTCTATCTGCTGCTGGC
>CANQGA010000196.1 GCA_947600145.1 uncultured Lachnospiraceae bacterium
GAACCGGCCTGCTCCACATGGTCTCCCAGGACCGTGCGCAGCGCCTTCTGAAGCAGATGGGTCGCGCTGTGGTTCTTGCAGGTGGAAACGCGGTTGGCTTCGTCCACCTTAAGCGTCACCACATCGCCGACTTTGAACATGCCGCCGGTCATCACGCCGACATGTCCCACCTTGCCGCCCTGCAGGTGGATCGTGTCCTTCACGGTAAATGTTCCGGAAGCGCTCTCGATCACGCCGACATCAGCCTGCTGGCCGCCCATGGTGCCGTAGAACGGCGTCTCCTCCACGATGATGGTCCCGTTCTCGCCGTCGGTCAGAGCCTCCACGATCTCATCCTCCGTGGTCAGCACCGTGATCTTTGAATCATGGCTCAGGCGGTCATAGCCGACGAACTTCGTCGTGATCTCAGCCGGGATCGACTGATAGACCGTCACATCCGCTCCCATATAGTTGGTGGTCTTTCGGGCCGCACGGGCTTTCTCCCGCTGCTCCTTCATGGCGGCCGCGAAGCCTTCCTCATCCACCTTGAAATTCTTCTCCTCCAGGATCTCGATCGTCAGATCCAGCGGGAACCCATAGGTGTCATAGAGCTTGAACGCGTCGGCGCCGGGCAGGACCGTACCGCCCTCCGCCACCATCTTCTGCTCCATCTCGCCCAGGATCTCAAGTCCCTGGTCGATGGTCTTATTAAATTTCTCCTCCTCCTCGGAGAGAACCTTTAAGATCATGACCTTCTTCTCTTCCAGCTCCGGATATCCGCCCTTGGACAGCTCGATGACCGTCTTGGCCAGCTCCGCCATGAAGCGCCCCTCGATGCCGAGGATCCTGCCGTGGCGGGCGGCGCGGCGCAGAAGACGGCGCAGCACATAGCCGCGGCCCTCGTTGCTGGGCATGATGCCGTCGGAGATCATGAACGTGCAGCTCTTCACATGATCCGCGATGATGCGCAGGGACACGTCTTTCTTCTCGTCCGCCTGATAAGCCGTATGGGCCATGGCGCAGACCTCGTCCAGCAGCGCTTTATTCGTATCTACCGTGAACAGGGAATCAACGTCCTGGACCACCACGGCCAGCCGCTCCAGGCCCATGCCGGTGTCGATGTTCTTCTGCTTCAGCTCCGTATAATTGCCGTGGCCGTCGTTGTCAAACTGGGTAAATACGTTGTTCCAGACCTCGATATAGCGGTCGCAGTCGCAGCCCACGGTGCAGGTGGGCTTGCCGCAGCCGTATTTCTCGCCGCGGTCATAGTAGATCTCGGAACAGGGACCGCAGGGGCCCGCGCCGTGCTCCCAGAAGTTGTCCTCCTTGCCGAAGCGGAAGATCTTCTCAGCGGGCACGCCGATCTTCTTGTTCCAGATCTCATAGGCCTCGTCGTCGTCCATGTAGACCGACGGATACAGCCGGTCCGGATCCAGTCCTACCACCTCGGTCAGAAACTCCCAGGACCAGGCGATGGCTTCATTCTTGAAATAATCTCCGAAGGAGAAATTGCCCAGCATCTCAAAGAACGTGCCGTGACGGGCAGTCTTGCCGATATTCTCGATATCGCCGGTGCGGATGCACTTCTGGCAGGTGGTGACCCTGCGGCGCGGCGGGATCTCCTGGCCCGTAAAATAGGGCTTTAACGGAGCCATGCCGGAATTGATCAATAAAAGGCTGTTATCGTTATGGGGCACCAGCGAGAAGCTCTTCATCGCCAGATGGCCCTTGCTCTCAAAAAATTCCAGGAACATCTTCCTGAGTTCATTTACGCCATACTTTTCCAATGTCTCATCCTCCAGTTATTCGAATTTCAGCAGATGCTTCTCCCGGCCGGCCCATACCGGTTCGGGGTCGTATCCGACAGCTCACTCGCTTTTGTCTTCCGCCGCGGCCTTCGCTGCCTTCTCGGCGTCCTTCTTATCGCGGAATCTGTGTCCGCAGATCACGCCGGCCGCCGCCACGGCTCCCAATATCGCCATCTTGATCAGATTGCTCACGATACTTCCCAGGATCGCCGCCATACGCACTGCCTCCTTTTCTGTCTGTTTGCCAGATTTTCAATCATTCCTTATCCTATCACAAGAAAACGGATTAATCAAGACAGGGAGCGAAAAAAGATGTCAGGCGGTCCCGAAGGACCGCCCTCGCTCAATTCTCACTTCTGCTCAGTCAGCACAGACCCGTACAGGCTTACCAGCTCATATGCCCTCGCCCGGGTGCTCGATGCCAGCGACGCCGTATACTCCACGCTCTCCAGCGACCCGCCGGCCGAGTTCTTCGCCGCTTCCACCGCGTCCGCGTCACGGTTCTTCATCCACTGGCGCTCCGCGGACACAAGCTCCTGCGTCTGTTCTTCATCCAGATGCTTTAAGATCTCATTGTAGATCGCATTCAGCTCGCTGTCCCACAGCTTCAGCTCATTGCTGGCCGCGTTCTTCGCCAGGGAATTGCTGCTTCCGGCGGAAGCCGCGGTATTCTGCGTCTCCCGGCTTTTCTGGATCTGGGCATCCAGTTCCTTAAGCCTCCTCAGGTAAATAGTATCCTCATCCGAAAATGCCCCCCCGTCAGAGACTTCGACGCTTACGGCCGCAAACTCCTGGCTGCCGTCATATCCGGCGGCCGTCTCAAGCGGCGACAGCACCACCTGCTGCGGATTCTCCTTCGCATAACCGGCAGGTCCGCCTTCCTCCTGCGGGTCGGCAGAACCGGCCGCATAGACGACCGCATCTGTTCTCTCCTCCGCCTGTCCGCTTCCCTCCGGCATCTCCGCCCCTATAACTTCGAATGCCGCGCCGTCCCCGGCATCATCCGGATTCTCCACGCCATCCGCAGGATCCTCCGTAAGGTCCGAAACCCAAACGGCATCTGCGGGCGCAGTACCGTCCGCTGTCCCGTCCGCCGTATCTTCCTGCGTCCGTTCGTTGCCGTCCGGCAGCGCTTTCTCCGCGGTTCCGGCGGCAGAAGGCACCTCTCCCTGCGCTGGGAGTACCCCGGCCGCTCCGGCGGCGCTTACGCCTGTCTCCTCTTCCGATCCGTCGGAAACCGGGCCGGCCGCGCGGTTCCTGTTATTATCCTGCAGCTCCGATCCCCCTGCCAGCGTCACCGTCACCTGACCCGGCCGTTCCAGCCCTCCGGTCAAAAAACCGGTGCAGAGCGTGATCACGCTCCCGACCACGGCAGTCAGCAACAGGAGGTACAAAATCTTACGGTCCCTCATTCCTATCCCTCAAAACGGCCCGATCTCCCCTCTCCTCCCGGCAGACGGCCGCGGACCGCGGCAGCGTCGCCCCTGAAAGCAAAGATCGAGACATATAGACATCTTCTTGAATTTACCATAACACAAAGCGGTTAAAAATGGAATAGGCCGTAAAAAATAGTAATATTTTGTAAATCAATCTTAATGAATGCCCGGATTTACAGCGCCGCCTCCACGCCCTCATCCACCAGCAGATCCCCGCCGTCCGCCGCGGACGTCGCCAGAAGGTCGCAGCGCTCATTCAGCGGATTTCCGGCGTGGCCCTTGACCCAGATAAATGTTACCCGATGGTTTTTCTTGGCTTCCAGAAGCCGTTCCCACAGATCGATATTCTTCACCGGTCCGCTCTTGCCGCGCCGCCAGTTGTTGCTGACCCAGTTATCGATCCAGCCCTGGTTAAACGCGTCGGTCAGGTATTTGGAATCCGAATAGATCTCCACCTCGCAGGGCCGGTTAAGCGCTTCCAGGCCGGCGATAGCCGCCATCAGCTCCATCCGGTTATTGGTGGTGCGCTCATAACCGGCAGAGATGCATTTCTCATATAAATCGCCTTTTTTGTCCGTATACTGAAGAATGGTTCCGTAGCCTCCGGGGCCGTCGGGATTGCCTCTGGCGGCGCCGTCCGTATAGATCATTACTTTTCCCATATCACTTATTCTCCCAGGTTCTGCATCACCGGCCGGTCACTGCCGGCATCCGTCTCTACCGGTCCCATTTATCGCACAGCGAATGGATCTGATCGGCAAACTTCGCCAGATCTTTGTTGGAAACTCCTTCATTCTTCCGCACGACCTGCATGAGCCGTTCCGCGGCCGCCACAAGTCTGGCGAATACGCTGTCGGCCCGTTTCCTGCCGGCGGTCTCTTTGACAACCGGAACGCCCTCGGTCTGCTTAAGCCACCGGCCGGCCGCCAGATCGTAGACAGAGCCGGAAAACGGAGCCGAAGCAGTAAGCTTCTCCGCACGGTTTAACTGCTCCGCGAACACGCCGCAGACCTTATCCTCGCCATGGACCATGAATACCATCTGGGGTTTCTTCCGGAACGCCCGGATCCACTCCAGGAGTCCCTCCCGGTCCGCGTGGCCGCTTAAGCCCGGAAGCTCGGCGATCCTAGCTTCCACATCGATGGTCTCTCCGAAGATCTTCACGGACGCCGCCCCGTCCACCAGGGCGCGGCCGAGTGTCGCCGCCGCCTGATAGCCGGCGAATACCACGCAGCACTCCGGGCGCCACAGGTTGTGCTTCAGATGATGGCGGATCCGGCCGGCGTCGCACATGCCGGCCGCTGAGATGATCACCTTCGGCTTCGTATCGAAATTGATGGCCTTGGACTCCTCGCTGGTGACCGCCAGCTTAAGGCCGGGAAACTCGATGGGATTGATCCCCTGCTCCACCAGTTCCTTCGTCTCCTCGTCGTAGCAGCGCAGCAGATTCTTCTTAAACACATGGGTCGCCTCGATCGCCAGGGGACTGTCCACATAGACCTCAAAGCCGTCGTGTCCTTTGATCATATGGTCCAGCTTGATCTTCCGCAGGAAATACAGAAGCTCCTGGGTGCGCCCCACCGCGAACGCCGGGATCACCACATTGCCGCCCCTGTCCAGAGTCTCCTGAATGATCTTCGCGAACCGGGCGATATGTTCCTCGGTGGTCTTACGGCCGCCCTCCACCTCATGGCTGCGGTCGCCGTAGGTGCATTCCATGACCACATAGTCCGCCTCCTCAATATACTGGGGATCGCGGATCAGCGGCTTATGCTTGTTGCCGATGTCTCCGGAAAACACGATTTTCTTCTCCATACCGTTCTCACGGCACCAGACCTCGATGGACGCCGAGCCGAGCAGATGTCCCGCGTCTGTAAAGCGAAGGGAAATGTCGTCGTTCAGCTCCACGATCTCATCATACTCCTGGGGCCGGATCAGTTGGATCACTCCCTCCGCGTCGTTTAACGTATAAAGCGGCTCCACCTCCGCCCGGCCCGCGCGGCGGGCCTTCCGGTTCTTCCACTCCGCCTCCATCTCCTGAATGTGGGCGCTGTCACGGAGCATGATCCCGCACAGATCGCCGGTGGCAGCCGTGGTGATGATCTCTCCCCGGAAACCTCTCGCGTAGATCAGCGGAAGGTACCCCGTGTGGTCC
>CANQGA010000197.1 GCA_947600145.1 uncultured Lachnospiraceae bacterium
TTGGGATCGGCAAGAAGGGCGTTCAAAAATCCCGCCGCAAACGACGTTTCCGGGAATTCCGCGCCGATCTGCGCCTTCGTGATCAGACGGCTGAGCCCGGCGTCATGACAGCTTCCTTCCAGGAACCCGGCAAGCGCGTTTTCCACGATACGGTGACGGTCCTCATATTCCTCCGCCGACACCGCGCCGCTTAAGACGACGTCCACGACAGACTCCTTCTCCAGTCCGCCAAGGGCCCCGTTAAGCTGCCTTTCAAACTGTCCGGCGGAAAGCGTGAGCTCCTTCCGGTAAAAGCGGACATTTCCGGAGCGGTATTTCCTGGCCCTGACGGTTTTATCCGCGTCGATCTGAATGAGAAAGCATTCTCCGTCGGTATTGCAGGAAACATCCGTCTGTACATGGGTGCCCGCGTTGAAAATGCGGCCGCAGGCGGTATAGGCATTCTCGCTCAGTCCCTGCGGGAAGGGAACGTGGGTATGGCCCAGAAGCCATACGTCCACCGGGATCTTCTCCAGCTCCTCCCGTTTCATCAGGAAATAAGAACCTTCCCGGTCAATGGTCTCTCCCTCCACGGCGCCGTGGGCGATCCCGATCCGAAACGCGCTGTCGGCGGGAAACGGCTCATGCTTGATCCATGTCAGATTATTCTCGCCCGGTTCCGAATGAAGAGACCGGCATACCGCCGGATAGAGGACCACATCCTCCTCCCCGCAGACAAGGCTGTACGGCCTGTCCTCCGAAAGGAGCATGATATTGTCATAGGACGGCAGCAGATTCCTGAAATACTGCCATACCAAAACCCCGCCGTCGTAATAGTCGTGGTTGCCAGGCAGGACCGCTACGGTCCCCTGAAATCCGGCAAGAAGATCCATAAGACGGCCGACCGTCTTCCTGGTTATGCCGGTCGTCCGATGAAAGAGATCACCGGCGATCACGAACAGGCCGCAGTTTTCGCGGTTGGCCTCCCTGACCATCCCCTCAAAGGCCGTGATCCTCTTCTCCTGAAGGATCTCCGGCTTCTCATGGCCCGCGTACATTAATCCGATGTGATTATCTCCCGTCAAAAAAATCCTGATCATCGCGATCCTCCCCGTTATGTTCCTGAACTGTCCTCTTTTCGCCGCGCGGCCGCGCCGCCGTCCAGGCAGCCGCGGCTTTCAAGATAGGAACGCGCGTAGGCTTCGTCCCTCTCCAGCTGCTCCTCCAGTTCCTCAAGGGACGCGAATTTCTGTTCCTGCCGCTCATAATTCAGGAGCTGTACCCGGATATCGCGGCCGTAGAGATCACCATCCCAGTCCAGAAGGTTCGTCTCCACGCCCACGGGCCAATGCCCTTCCACCGTGGGCTTGCGCCCGATATTCGTAACTCCGCCGAAATACCTGCCGTCCAGATACACCCGCGAAACATAGACGCCGAAAGGCGGGAGATATTTCTCCTCCGGCGGGATCAGATTGGCCGTGGGATGATGAAGCTTCGGCCCGCCGATATGATTGCCGTGGATCACGGTCCCGCAGAAGGAATAGGGCTGTCCGAGAAGCTCCCGGACCTTCTCCATATGGCCTTTGTCCAGTTCTTCCTTAATGTAGCTGCTGCTGATGTCACGGCCGCCGTCCCGGGCTTTCTCAATGATCTCCACCTCATAGCCCAGTTCGCCGGCCATTTTCTTAAGGAGCTCTGCTCCGCCGCCGCGCCGGTAACCGAAGCTGCAGTCGGTGCCGGCGACGATCGCCTTCGCGTTCATCCTTCCGGCCAGGATCTCCCTTACAAATGTCTCCGCGGGCATATGGGAGACCTGCTCCGTAAACGGATATTCCACCAGATAATCGATCCCAAGCTCTTCCATGCCCGCTCTCCGCTCTTCATCGGTCGTGATCACCTGACGCGGAAGTCCCTTAAGCCTGACCGCCGGGGACAGATCAAACGTGAAAACAGCCGTCCGCAGCCCCCGCTCCGCCTTCCACTCAAGCATCCTGCGCAGGAGCTTCTGGTGCCCTTCGTGACGGCCGTCAAATTTCCCGATGGAGACGACGGTGGGTTCCGTGATATGAAAATCTGTCTCGCCGATAAAACACCGCATAAGTCATACACCGTCCCTTGCCAGAAACATTTTCCGGGGCCTCAGCCTGTCCCCGGCCCGCTCATACGCATAGATGCCCAGGAAAACGCCCCGGCTGTCATAAATCCGGTATTCGCGCCCGTCCTCCGGGCCGGCGCTTTTACCGTCCTCCGCGCATCCGGCGCTTCCTGCACATCCGCCGTCCTCCGGGCCTCCGTCTTCAAACCGAACCTGCTCCGTCTGTAACGGATTGCCGTTATGGGCCATCGTATCGGCCTCCGGAACCGTCCGGACCTTCGGATACCCCGAAAACATCTCCTCGACCGGTATGATATACCGCGTGAGAACGCCGCTGTCCCTCAGCTGCTCGATCTGCGCAAGACGCAGGCTCTCCCCGACCGCGAACCGTCCCACTCTCACCCGCAGAAGACTTTCCATACATGCTCCGCAGCCCAGCTTCTGCCCGATATCATGGCAGAGGGTCCGGATATAGGTGCCTTTGGAACAGCTGACCGTCATCACGACGCGCGGCAGCTTTATCTCTTCGATCCCGATCTGATGGATCCGCACCGTTTTAGCCTGCCGCTCCACCGTTCTGCCCTGGCGGGCCAGATCATAGAGCTTCCTGCCGTTCACCTTCCGCGCCGAATACATGGGCGGGATCTGATCGTACCGGCCGATGAAGCCGCGCACCGCCTCCGCCACCTGCTCTTCCGTCAGACAGAAAGGATCTCCTTCCGGACAGTCTGCCTCCCTCTCAGCCGGCGCCACCGTCCGGCTGTGTACCACACGGCCGCCCGCATCCTGGGTATCCGTCTCCACGCCGAGAAGCATCACGGCCCGATAGGTCTTCCCCTCGTCCGTCAGCATGCCGCAGAGCCTGGTCGCCTGCCCCAGACATACGGGAAGCACCCCCTCCGCGTCCGGATCCAGGGTGCCCGTATGGCCAATCTTCTTCATTTTCAGAATCCCGCGGAGCTTCGCCACCACATCGTGAGAAGTGAACCCCCGCTCTTTATATACATTCAGCACTCCCTCGTACATGAACGCTCTCCTCATACTCCCTGATCTGACGCTCGATATGCTCAGAAAGGTTATTGATCACGTCGTGAACGCTGCCGTGCATGGTACAGCCGGCCGCCTTCCTGTGGCCGCCTCCGCCGAAATACTTGGCGATCCTGCTGACGTCCACATAGTTCTTGGCGCGCAGGCTGGCTTTGAACTCGCCGGGCGCGGATTCGCTTAAGAAAATGGACACCTCCACGCCGTCCACCAGCCGCAGCTGCTCCACGATACCGTCCAGATCGCTCTTTACGACGCCGTAGAATTCCATGTCCTTCTTCCGCACCACACTGAAGATCGCCCTGCCGTCCAGAAACGACACGCTCTCCATCAGGGCGCGCCCCATGATCTGCGTCTGCAGATACGTCTTATGGTAGAAAGATTCGTCGATGATCCGGCCGAACTCGATCCCCTTTTCCATCAGCTTCCCGGCGATCTCCATCGTCCTGGCGGAGGTATTGTCGTACTTGAACACGCCGCTGTCCGTCACGATCCCGGTATAGAGGCACTCGGCCACATCCCGGCTGATCTTCTCCGCGTCCAGCAGACCGTAAAGCACCTCGCAGGCCGAACTGGCTTTCGGACAAATGATATTCTCCGCGGCATAGCCCGGATTCGTCACATGATGATCCACGCAGACCGAATACCGGGCGCTGTCCAGGATCGGTTCAAAGTCCTTCAGCATGTCCTTTGCTGAGCAGTCCAGACAGACGCAGAGATCGGGACTTGCTTCCCGGGGCACCTGACTGCAGATCGCGTCAAAATTTTTGAGAAACGAAAGCTTTTGCGGTCCTTTCTCCAGATAGACCGTCACATCCCTGGCGGGGTCCTGTTCCTTGATGTAGTTATAGAGTGCCAGACAGCTTCCGACGCAGTCTCCGTCCGGGTTCGTATGGCCCAGCACGGCGATCGAACCTGCACGGCTGATGAGTTCTTCCAGTCTCGTCATGGATTATTCTCCCCTTTTCATATTGCTTTCCCATCACTCACAGGTCTGTACCGCATACCGGCTCATCCCGCTGCTTTAAAGCCCCGCCTTCCGCGGCTGTGTTCTCATTCCTCCGCAGATTCGCCATCCTCCGCAGATTCGCCTTCCTCCGGTCCGGACTTCAGATCCTTCGTTACGTCCTCGATCAGTCTGGTCATATTCACTCCGTACTCAATGGATGAATCCGCCACAAATGTGATCTCCGGCGTATTGCGCAGATTGACCCGCGTGGCCAGCTCCCGGCGGATAAATCCAACCGCGTTTTTCAGGCCTGCCAGGACCTCGCTGCGGCCGTCGGGGCCTCCGCCCAGGACGCTGATATATGCTTTGCAGTACTTAAGGTCCGGCGACACCTCCGCACCGGTGACAGTGACCATGGCGCCCTTCAGGCGCGGATCCTTCACCTGGGTGCGGATGATCTCGGAGAGTTCCCGCTGCACTTCCATGTTGATCCTTGTGTTCTTGATACTGTTTTTACGCATGATAATTCCTTCCTGTTCGGCCCGGCGCCGGCCGCCGGTCAGTGCCGCGGTCTACCGCGGCACTTCCACCATGGCGTAGGCCTCGATCATATCGTCCTCCTGGACGTCGTTAAATTTCTCAAAGGACAGACCGCACTCGTAACCGGTCGCCACTTCCTTTACGTCGTCCTTGAATCTCTTTAAGGACGCCAGCGGGCCCTCATACAGCCTCTCGCCGTTTCTCGTAATGCGCACGGAGCAGCCTCTCTGAAGCTTGCCGTCCAGCACATAGGAACCGGCGATGGTGCCGACGCCGGAAGCCCTGAAGGTCTGGCGCACGACGGCGTGGCCGATGACCTGCTCCTCGAAGATCGGATCCAGCATGCCCTTCATGGCCGCTTCCACGTCCTCGATGGCCTGGTAAATGACACGGTACAGGCGGATATCCACCTTCTCCTGCTCGGCGATGGACTTGGCGGTGGCGTCCGGCCTCACATTGAAGCCGATGATGATCGCGTTGCTGGCCGACGCCAGAGTCACGTCGGACTCGTTGATGGCGCCGACGCCGCCGTGGATCACCTTGACCACCACTTCCTCGTTGGACAGCTTCGTCAGGCTCTGGGTCACGGCTTCCACCGAACCCTGCACATCCGCCTTGACGATGATCGGCAGCTCCTTCACATTGCCGGCCTGGATCTGGCTGAACAGATCGTCCAGGGACAGCTTCGCCTTGGTGTCCTCGATCAGCTTGTTCTTGCCCTCGGAGATAAATGTCTCCGCGAAGCTTCTGGCTTCCTTCTC
>CANQGA010000198.1 GCA_947600145.1 uncultured Lachnospiraceae bacterium
ACTCGCAATAGTGACGGCGGCCCAACACGGGCATAGTACGTTAAACTTTTGGGGGTAGGCCGTGTGTCTCTGGCTTTTCCTCTGTAGCTATACTATAACATATTCTATGCATTTGTACAAGTGAAAATTAATGCGATTCATCGAAAAGGGTGAACACCAAGCCGAGATTCCCTCTCGAGTTGGCCTGGAGGTGCAAAAAATGCAGACAGTCATGGTGATTGAGGACGACCAGATTATCCGCGAAGAATTGACTGCTTTGTTAAAAAACGAGGGCTATCTGGTTCAGATCACGACCGAATTTGAGGCGATCCCGGAGCAGGTGGGTTCCATCCGCCCTGATTTAGTCCTTTTGGATTTGGGACTGCCCGGGCGCGATGGCCTTTCCCTGTGCACTGCGATACGAAAAATCGCTCCTATTATCGTAATCACCAGCCGCACCTCCAGTTTGGATGAACTTAAGGCCCTTAATCTGGGAAGCGATGATTATGTAACGAAGCCCTACAACATTCCCGTCCTGCTGGCCCGGATCAAAGCCGTTCTGCGGCGAAACGGCGGCGAAGCCGCAGAACCGGATATTTTAGAGACGGCGGGGCTTCGGCTCAGTCTGACAAGAGGAACCGTGACGGCTTCCGGAGGAACGATAGAGCTGACACGAAATGAATTGAAAATTCTGGCCCATCTGATGGCCCATGCCGGGGAGATCGTTTCGCGGGCCGACCTGATCGAGGCGCTGTGGGACAGTCAGATCTATATTGACGACAATACTCTCAGCGTCAACGTGACCCGGCTGCGGAGTAAGCTTCAGGAGCTGGGGATGCCGGACATCATCAAGACCCGCAGGGGAATGGGGTATCAGCTATGACGGTAAGAGAATTTATCTATGACCGGCTGGGCCGGATCATTCTGCAGATCGCGTTCCTTTTGGCGGTTTCCGCGTTTCTGTTTGCGACGGGCACACAGGCGGGCATTATTACGATTTTGCTGCTTGTGTGTCTGCTGGTTTTCACGCTGGAGCAGCTGACCGATTTTTGGAGAAGCAAAAAACGGCTGGATGAGCTGCAGGCGATCATGAGCGGATTGGATCAACAGTATCTTTTTGCCGAGTGCGCTCCGAAACCGCAAACTTTATATGAACGCAAACTGTTTGAACTGCTTCGCCTGTCCGGAAAGTCCATGATCGAGGCTGTTTCAGACGCGCAGGCCGCCGGGAGAGAGTATCGGGAGTATATCGAACGGTGGGTTCATGAAATCAAAACGCCGATCACGGCGGCCAAATTGATCTGCCAGAATACAGACAGCGATATAAGGCGCCGGCTGTCGCAGGAACTGGCGCAGATCGACGCTCATGTAGAGCGGGCATTGTTTTATGCCAGGGCTGAAAATCCGGAAAAGGATTTTATCATCAGAGAAACAGAGCTTTCCGCAATCTGCGAGGAAGCGATTCAGACCCACAGGACTTTGCTGATCCAAAACGGTATTCGGATAGAAACAGGGAATCTAAAGGAGATCGTCTATACGGACAGAAAATGGGCGGCCTTCATGCTGGGACAGCTTTTGCAGAATGCCGCCCGGTACCATGGAGAGGACCCCGTCATCACGCTGTCGTGTAAGAAATTGGGACAGCAAGTGCGGCTTGCCGTCCGGGACAACGGCATCGGTATTCCCTCCTATGAACTGCCGCGCGTTTTTGACCGGGGCTTTACCGGGAGCAACGGAAGAAAGCGGGGCGGCTCCACCGGAATGGGTCTGTACCTCTGTAAGAAACTGGCGGACGCGCTGGAAATCGGACTGCAGATCCAGTCGGAGCAGGAGGCGGGAACCTGTGTGACGTTCACCTTCCCGGCCAAGGCGAACCTTTCAAAAATGTAAGGAAAATCAATATCAATTCGATACAACCGGTTTCTCTTTTGTGCTATCCTGATGTGCAAAGGAGGCAGAGCTATGCTGCAGGTGCAAAATATCGAGAAATACTACGGGAGTAAAAACAATGTGACGAAAGCGCTGGACCGGGTGAGCTTTGAAGTGGCCGACGGCGAGTTTGTCGCTATCATGGGCGCGTCGGGAAGCGGCAAGACCACCCTGCTCAACTGCATTTCCACCATTGACACGGTGAGCGCCGGGGATATCCTGCTGGACGGAGAGAGTATCGCCGAGCTGCCCTCTGAGGAGCTTGCGAAGTTCCGCAGGGAAAAGCTGGGCTTTGTATTTCAGGACTTCAATTTGCTGGATACGCTGACGGTCGAGGAAAACATCGGACTGGCCCTGGCGCTCAATCACACGGATCCCGGGGCTGTGCGCAAACAGGTCCAGACGATAGCCTCCCGGTTGGGCATCGCGAATATACTGGGCAAATTCCCTTATCAGGTGTCCGGGGGACAGAAGCAGCGGGCCGCCTGCGCCAGAGCGATGGTGGCGGGCCAGTCTCTGCTTTTGGCGGACGAACCGACCGGGGCCTTGGACTCCGGCGCGTCCAAAAATCTGCTGGAGATCATGACGCAGATGAATCATACCATGGGGGCGACCATCCTCATGGTGACGCACGACGCATACAGCGCCAGCTATGCGGGGCGGGTTTTGTTCTTGAAGGACGGGAGGCTGTTCAATGAACTGCTCCGGGGAGAGCGCGGCCGCAGTGTGTTTTACCATGAGATATTGGATGTATTGGCCTTGCTGGGGGGTGATGTCAGTGACGTTATCTAGACTGTCGCTTCGCAACGCCAGACGGCAGGCTGGGGATTATCTGATTTATTTTGTCACGGTAGTCATGGTATGCGCCATGCTTTATGCGTTTAACTGTCTGGTGTTTTCGACGGAAATCCACAGGTTGTCCGGTCTTCTGGATAATATGATACTGATGATCGTGCTTGCCAGTATCGCGGTGGTTTTTGTCATTGGCTGGCTGGTGTCTTACACAACGGGCTTTATGCTGTCCCGCCGCAGCCGGGAGCTGGGGACCTACCTGCTGATCGGATTGGAAAACAAAGAGGTAGCCCGTCTTTTCTTTTTGGAAAATCTGTCGGTGGGCGGCGTGGCGCTGCTTTTGGGGATTCTGCTGGGCAATCTGGTCTATCAGGCGCTCCGGGCGATCCTGCTCACTATGTTCAGCGCCCCCTATACCTTTCGTTATGACTTCTCCTTAAAATCGATCGGGCTGACGCTTCTGTATTTTGCAGTCATCTATCTTTTTGCCCTGTTAAGGAGCCGGAAGCGCATTCGGAAAATGAAAATATATGACCTGATCTACTTCGAGCGGCAGAATGAATCGGAGATGGTTAAAAAGAGCCGGAACAGGCGTCTGCTGTTTGCCGCGTCCGTTGTGTTGGGCGTTACCGGAACATGTCTGCTGGTAATGGCAGACAATCTGCTGATCGGCGTGACCGGCGCGGGATGTATTATTTTCTTTATCTGCGGTTTCTTTACCAGCTTTTCCTCCGGCGTCCCGGCGTTTTTTGAGCGAAAGCCGGAACGGAAATACCGGGCGCAGAATCTGATGATTTTCCGCACTTTGACCAGCAAACTGGCAACAATGGGAATCGTTATGGCTGCGGTTTCTCTGCTCTTTACGGCCACCCTGCTTACCGAAGGGGCCGGAATGGTATTCAACGGAATTTTCCAGGGGCGGTTGGAACGGAACGCTTTTGATCTGTTGTTTGTTTCCGATCAGGAAAGCCATACGGATCTGTGCCGGAAAAATATGACTGAACAGTTCCCGCTCACCGCATACCGGCAGTACAGCCTCTATCCGGGAGGAGATGATTCTATCATTGATTATATGATAGAAACTGCTGGCTATCAAAGGTACGGCTTCGACCATGATTTCAACGAGTGCGCGATGATGACATTCAGCGATTATGCCGCCCTTCGGGATATGCTGGGATTGCCGGAAGCCGAGCTTCGGCCGGATCGCTATATTATCCACTGTATGCCATACCTGGAAGAGCCGCTACGGCAGTGGAAGGAAGCCATTTTATTAGACGGAAAGGCATTACTGCCCGGCGGAATCTATACGGAGCAGTTCGCGCAAAATATTTTGAATGGGAACGGACATCAATTCCTGCTTGTCGTCCCGGATGCGTATTGCGCCGGTCGTCAGCCCATTCGCTATTGTTTAGCCGCTATGACGGAGCATAGCATCACATCGGAGCAATATGAGGCGCTGCAGCTTTCCCTTGAGGAACGGGCGGCAGATGGAGTTCACACCCACGTAAATGGCCGGGATCTGCTGTATTCCAAGGCAGCCAATATTTCCGACACGGCCGCATGGTCTGCGATGAGTGTCTTTCCGCTGTTTTATCTGGCCCTGACGCTTGCCATGACCGCCGCAACGGTCCTGACCGTACAGCAGCTTAGCGAAGCGAGGCACTATCACTTTCAATTTGAATTGCTCCGCAAGCTGGGCATGGACCCACGGGAAATGAGGCGGGCGCTGTTTAGGCAGCTTGCGATCTACTATCTTATGCCGGTCATTCCCCCGGTGCTGATCGCAGTTCCGTTTATTCTGGATCTGTGCAGCGGAACAGAAAAGGGAACCCTGGTGGGCATGAACAGTCCCGCTGTGATTCTGGCGGTTTCGCTGGGGCTGTTTTTCCTGGTGTATTTGGTCTATACAGTCGTCGCCTATATCGGCATGAAGAAAAATGTGCTGCCGGAATAACGCTATGCCCGGCTGATTTTTGGACAAAAGCTAATCTTGAGAATGTTACCGCTTGCGTCGCCTCGGCGTTTGGGGTATACTGACAGCGAGAGGGCAGAGTAAGAACAGATCGAGGCCAAATTGGAAACGGATACAGTGGATGCGTTTTTTGAAATAAGGGGGAAAATATGAGTGATTTAAAAAAGAAAATCAATTACACGGTAGTTTGTGTTAATGAGTTTGCCAATAAATTTCATATAGCTTCAAGGGAGGCATTTATCTATCTTTATGATTATAAGGGAATTGAGTTTATAAAAGAACACTACGATATAGAGCATACGCTGAGCCTTGATGATGCTATTGAGGATTTGACTATGATTTGCAGAAATAATGGAGGTGGCTATTGATGCTGTTATATCACGGAAGTAATACAGATATAAAAGAGATTAACCTCGCTATGTGCAGACCATATAAAGATTTTGGACAGGGCTTTTATCTTACTGTTATGAAAGAACAGGCTGAGAAGATGGCTAGTCGTGTTGCACGTATTTATGGAGGATCGCCGGTTTTAAATAGATATGAGATCGACGACTCCTTTATGCAGACGGAAGGACTGAATATCAAGGATTTTGGAACAGAGACCTCGGAAGAATGCTCATGTACGGTAAGGAAGCAAGCAACCGAAAACAAGAGATAGACCGCCAGCACTACACTATTCCGAACCA
>CANQGA010000199.1 GCA_947600145.1 uncultured Lachnospiraceae bacterium
AATTTTGCGCCGTCCTTGAAAGCGTTTCCCACCTTCTCACCCAGGCGGATATACGCTGCCGCCGCAGGATCGAAGATAATGGCATCCAGCTTTTTATAGTCCACGTTTCCGTCCGTCAGGATGCTTTCATCGGCGCTGACGTTAACGATCTGGCCGATCACATTGCCGTCCTCGTTGCATTTCAGGAACCTGCATTCCAGCGTCAAGGGCAGTTCGTTGATGACCGGCGCGTTGACAAATTCGCTTTTCACCGTCGTGAAGCCCGCTTTCTCCATTTTGTTCGGCTCCTTGTTTGCTGAAACGATCCCCACATAGTCACAGGGTACGACAGTAGAGGCGGTGGCAAAGCTGACGGTAAATGCGCCGGACACTTTGATATTGTCCGTGGTCTTGTGGGAGCTTAAGCACAGCATGACCTGATTGGCGTCATATTGACCGCCCCAGGCGGCATTCATCAGGTTCGGCTTTCCGTTCTCGTCATAGGTGCCGATCATCAGCACCGGCTGCGGGTAAACCCACGGTTTTACTCCGAAATTCTTTCTCATTGTGTTTCCCTCCATTTACTTGATAATATTTGCTCCGCCAAACACGGCAGACATTTCCATGTGATTGAGCGCGCAGTCAATGTGCGCCAGTTCCTCCGGCGAGAGTTCGATTTCGGCCGCGCCCGCGTTTTCCCGGAGACGCTCGGACTTTCTTGTGCCGGGGATCGGGACAAGGTTCGGCCGTTTGCAGAGCATCCACGCGAGGGATATCTGCGCCGGAGTCGCGTGCTTCTCCTCGGCGGTCTTTTCGAGAAGTGCGAGCAGTCCCTGGTTTTGCTTTACTCCTTCTGCTGAAAACTGCGGCATGAAGCTGCGGTAATCCGTTCCCTGCTCAAATTTCGATTTTTCATCGTATTTTGCTGAAAGGAAACCGTTGGCAAGCGGAGAGAACGCCACATAGCCGATATGCAGTTCCTCCAGTGTACAGAAAAGGGATTCATGCCATCGCGCCATCATGGAATAGCGGTTCTGGACTGCCGTTACCGGGCAGACCGCATGGGCCCGGCGCAGGTATTCCTCGGTAGTTTCTGAAATGCCCCAATAACGGATCTTGCCCTCTCTGATCAGCCGCGCCATGGTTTCCGCCACGGTCTCCGGCTCCACATCCGGATCAATCCGATGCTGATAGTAGAGATCGATATAGTCTGTTCCAAGCCGTTTC
This sequence comes from uncultured Lachnospiraceae bacterium, assembly GCA_947600145.1. Taxonomy (GTDB): domain Bacteria; phylum Bacillota; class Clostridia; order Lachnospirales; family Lachnospiraceae; genus UBA3402. The sequence goes on from CANQGA010000199.1 coordinate 1,207, forward strand.
AGACTGCCCTCCACCGATCTGCGGATGGGCTCCGGACGGGAATCCGTGAGGAGTCCGTCCGGTGCGTGCTGCACCCCGCATTTTGTGGCAATGACTACTTTCTCCCGATAGGGAGCAAGCGCCGCGCCGACCAGTTCCTCGTTGTAGGCGGTGGTGCCGTCCGGAAGCGTCCCGGTGTAACACTCCGCTGTATCAAACATGGTATAACCCAGATCCACCGCCTCATGGATGAGCTTTGTCATTTCCCTGGTATCGGACGGCGCGCCGAACGCGTGGGTCATACCCATGCAGCCGAGGCCGACGGCAGATACAGTCAGATCCCTGCCTAAAGTTCTGTATTTCATGCTGTCCTCCTGTTCTTTGCTGTATAGCGAAGCCAAAGCGTATCATTTTCGATCTGCTCCACCGATTTCAGGGAAAATGCGGCAGGAGCGGCAGCGGAAAACCCGCCTGTTTCAAACAGAGAGGCGGCGCCGCTGTCACCGTCCGCCGCGGGAGCCAAAACGACGCTGAGTTCGTCGACCAGCCCAGTTGCGGCAAAGGACCAGTTTGTCACGCCGCCTCCGGCAAGGAGGGCCCGGTCGATCCCGAACAGCGTTTTCAGTTTCCGCAGCAGCACTTCGCAGTCAATGGTTTCCTTTCCGGCAAAGAGATATGAGATTCCAAATCCGCGCAGATAGGCAAGGTAGCGGTCGGACACGGTTTCCGTCAGCACCTCGATGACATGTGCCCTGGGGCGGCCTTTCTTTTCAAGGTATTTTCCATGCCACTTAAGAACGCCCTCGCCGTCCAGCGATACGATGTAGTTCTTCACATCGCTGCCGGGGAGATAATCCTCGTGCGGGAAAGTTACGTCGGTTTCCGGCAGATCGGACACAAAACCGTCCGCGTAGCCCTCCGCCATCGTGGTCGTACCATAAATGGTCGCGGGGCAGTCGTAAAACCTGCGAAGCTCTCCATATTTGCCGAGGGCCGGCATCGTTTCCGGCGCGGAGAAAAACCTCCCGTCGATCTTGCCGTCCAGCGCCATTAACATATGGCATATCACATAAGGTCTTTCCATGGTTGCCTCCTTTTTATTTTCCGAATAACCACCCCATGATGGTCTCGTCGTAGGCGAACAGCCCGCCTCCTCCGTGCTGATTGCTCATTCCCCTGTCCCGGAAATAGCTTCCATCTTTCACGTCCAGCACCAGCAGCTCCCCGATCTCCGCGTCCGTAAGCCCCTGATCCTCATACAGCCTGCGCAGGGTATCATAGGCGCGCTTGGTCGGTCCAGAGCCGTAATACTCGTCATCCTCGCCTATGACCAGATACACCGGCGTCCGGCTCTCCGCCAGAATTTCCAGATCCCCGTCCCACTGGGAAGAACAGTGCAGATAGGCTGTGAACAGCTCCGGCCGTTTCCCCATGACAAGGGACATGGTCTCTCCTCCGCCCGAATAGCCGCCCCCATAGACCTTTTCGCGGTCGATGTTGTAGGCGTCAAGGAAATATTCGAGCAGGGCGATGGTCTGGTTCGCGGAGGTTTCCCTCCAGTCGGAAAGCTGCGGGGCAACGACGATCATTTCCTCATTGTACTTCTGCGCTTCAAAGCCGTAGCCTTCCGCCTCCAGGTTCCGGGCCACGCCCTGAAAATATAATCCCTCATAGCCCGGAAGCGTGAAGAACAGCGCATAGGGGCGGCTGCCGTCGTAGCTTTCGGGGATATAGACGTTATAGTGAATGTCCCCGTCATTCGGGGAATGATATACATTGTCGATCACAAAGCCCCGGTAGGTTTCGGTTCCGGCTTCTGCGGCATATTCAGAAAGCGCTCCATCGGCGGCCTTTCCGGCCTCCTGAGGCAGCGCGTCGCCGGAACCGGTCATAGTTCCAGGCCTGCGACCCATTCCTTTACCGTGTCCTCATCCGCCCTTGACTGGAACCGCTGACCCTCCAGCCAGTCGCCGGTTCCGGCCGCGTCGCGCAGCAGCTCTCCGCTCTGGCCGAGGCCGGAGGAGGAAGAGGTGCAGAACGGGATCACGGTTTTGCCGGTGAAATCGTTGGCGGAAATGAATCCGTCCACCGGCCAGGCCGCGATGCCCCACCAGATGGGATAGCCGATAAATACCGTATCGTATTCGTCCCAGTTGTCGGGGACGGCGTTTTCCAGTTCCACAACTCGCAGGGATTCATCGTCATGCTCGCGGGATACGCGGCTGTCCCGGTCCGTCCAGTTCAGATCGTCAGAGGTATAAGGTTCCACCGGAACCAGTTCAAACAGATCCGCGCCTGTGGCGTCCGCAATATACCCGGCAACCGCCTCGGTGTTGTTTGTGGCGGAGTAATACACCACGAGCGTCTTTCCGCCGGCAGGTTCCGCGTTTGACTCTCCGGCCGCTTCTGCGCCGGACTCTCCAGACGGCTCCGCTGCGGGCGCCTGGGCCGTGGTTTCGGACGCTTCCGCTGCGGATGTTCCGGATGCTTCTGTTCCGGATGTACTTTCCGACGACGCACTTCCGCCGGCGGATCCGCCTGAACCGCTGCCCGTCCCATTTGAGCCGGAACAGGCCGCCAGAGAAACTGCCATTATAGCAGATAACAGAATTGCAAAAGACTTTTTCATGGGAAATATTCCTTCTTTCTTTTTTGATCTTGAAAATAGACGCAGTCTTATTCGAATGACTGCAACTATTTTCACATTCTTACAGAATAAGATTTACGACCATTCCCGTGGCAAACGAGAACAGCATTACAAATGCAAGATATAATATAAAACGCTTCACGCCCAGCACGATCTTCAGCGCCCCAAGGTTGGTGATCTTGGTGGACGGGCCGGTGAGCATGAACGCCGCCGCGCTTCCCATGCTCATGCCGGAATAGAGCCACTCCTGGATCAGCGGGATCGTACCGCCGCCGCAGGCGTAGAGCGGGACGCCGATGGTTGCCGCCATCAGGACGCCGAAGCCCTCGTTGGACTCGCCGAACAGCGCCGCGAAGGAGTCCGCCGGCACATACCGCTGGAACAGGGCCGACAGCAGCACGCCCACAAGGAACCACGGCCCGGTGGCGCGGATATTTCTGCCGATATTTTTGACCAGCCGCAGAAGCAGGTTCGGATCGGTATCGTGATTATGCGGCCCGTCAAAGCCGGTAAAGTCGAAGAACGGCCTGTTTTGATAGAAGATCCGGATAAGGATCCCGGCCGCGCAGCCGCAGACAAAGCAGGAGACGATCCGCACCGTCAGCGCCGCCCCGCCCAGGGCCGTGCTGTAGATGATCAGCTGCGGATTTAAAAGGATCGAACTCATCATAAAGGCCGCCAGCCAGTCGTCCCGCATACCGCTTTTAGAAAATGACGCCGCCAGAGGGATCGTCCCGTACATGCAGAGCGGTGAGGCGATGCCGAGGATGCTCGCGGGAATCACACCCAGGACGCCCAGCTTTTTGTCTCCCAGCTTCCCGAACAGGCCGTGGATACGATCCTTGACGAAAACGGAGATGACCGATCCCAGAACAATGCCGAGCGCGTAATAGAGAGCGATCTGGCGAAGCTGCACGGTAAAGTAATACCATACATAGACAAATTCGCGGTGGATCACTTCCAATATTGGTTCCATGACCGGTCATCTCCCTTCGTTCATTGGTTTTCATGCGCACAAATCGCGCAGAACTGCCTACTCGTCTATACTCTCCAGCCGGTAGGTACGGCTGCCAAGGCCGATGGCCTCTCCCGCTTCCAGGACATGGACGCCGTGCTGCCCTTCCACGCGCCGGATAAAGCTCTCGTTTCCGTCCGCCTCATAGATCAGATCCAGACAGGCCTGGTCCAGGGCCACCGGATCGGTGGAAGCGAGGATGCCGATGTCATGGATATCCGGCTCCGCAGGGTTGCCGTTACAGTCGCAGTCGATCGACAGGCGGTTCATCACATTGACAAACAGGATGTTGCCGTCCAGCGCGTCCACCACCGATTTCCCGGCGTCCGCCATGGATTCCAGAAACGCGTCCTGTTCGCCGCCGAACCAGCTGGTGTGGCTGCGGCCCGCGGTATGGATCAGGTTCTTGCCCTCCTGGGATCCGATCCCGATGGAAATATTCTTGATCGCGCCGCCGTAGCCGGCGATCATATGTCCCTTGAAGTGGGACAGCACCAGGAACCCGTC
>CANQGA010000200.1 GCA_947600145.1 uncultured Lachnospiraceae bacterium
TAATAGTTCATCTGCCCGCGGCTCTCCGCGAACTTCTGAAACTTCGGGACAATGATGTCGTAGCTGCCCGCGCCCTTCCGAAACGGCCGCATCCGGTCGTTGACTTCCTTCCGTCCGTCCAGGCTCATGACCACATTGGACATCTCCCGGTTGCAGAACTCCATGATCTCGTCATTTAAGAGGACGCCGTTGGTGGTCAGCGTGAAGCGGAACTGCTTGTTATGCTCCGCTTCCTGGGACCGGCCGTACTCCACCAGCCGCTTTACCACATCCCAGTTCATCAGCGGCTCGCCGCCGAAGAAGTCCACCTCCAGATGTTTCCGGTTCCCGGAATTCGCGATCAGGAAATCCAGCGCCTTCTTACCCACCTCAAAGCTCATCAGCGCCCGCCGGCCGTGGTACTCGCCTTCCTCGGCGAAGCAGTACCGGCACGCCAGGTTGCAGTCGTGGGCGATATGCAGGCACAGCGCCTTTACCACCGTCCTGCGCTTCTTAAAATCGATCACATAATCGTGATAAATGTCCTTCGTGAACAGCTGCCCGGCGTCGATCAGCTCCCGGATATCGCTCATGGCGTCCGCGATATCCTGCGCACCGTAACCGTACTCCTCCGCCAGCTGCCGCTCAACGCGGCTCCACAATCCGGCGGGAATCTCCGGACCGTCTGCCGTCGAACTATCGGCCACCGAACTGCCTGTCGTTGAACTGTCGGCCATCCGGATCGCCCCAACGCCCTGACCGGCCTCAGTCTCCTGCCCCGCCGCACACGCGGCCGCCGGCTCCAGTTCCGCCTCCATAAGCGCCACCGCGTCGTAGACCACATCGTCCACCACATGGACCGCGCCGCTGTTGACGTCCATAACAATGTTGTATCCGTTATTTCTGTATTGATGAATCACTCAAACTCTCCTCACGCAACAACAAACGAAATACCCCTACAATCATAAGGACCGTAGGGGGTTCCTCGCTCACTGCATATTCATCTGTAAACACCGTCCGGCACAGTCCGGCCATTCACGCGCACGCGCCGGCCATGGTGCCGGCTGCCCGGTTGGTACCTGCCTCCGGTTGGTGCCGGCTGTCCGATCGGTACCTGCCTCCGGTTGGTACCGGCTGTCCGGCCCGAAGAAACGCCGCAGGGCGTCTCCGATCACCGATTCGCGTTCTCGCAGCTCTGATTGCCGACCGTGCAGGAAGTCTTGCAGGCAGACTGGCAGGATGTCTGGCACTCGCCGCAGCCGCCCTTCTTCATGGTCTCTTTCAGAGTATTGCCGCTCAATGTCTTAACCTTCTTCATGTCTTATCCTCCTTCATCAAGTCAAGCATTCTTAGTATATCATAAGAATTCTATTGTTGCAAGGCTTTAAATCTCTTTTTCTGCACAGTTTTTCCGCGCTTCCCCGCTCCGCTTCCTGTACTATTCCGCAGCTCCGAAGAATATACTGAATCAACAAACCACCACGGAGGAGACAACCCATGGAACGATCCGTGCCGAAGGTATTTCTGCGCTCCCTTCTGTTCTCCTATATCCTGTCCGCCATCCTGCTGATCGCCATATCATTCGGTCTGTACAAGCTGCGCCTTCAGGAAAGCCAGGTCCGTCTGGCAGTCAACGCGGTCTACATCCTCTCCTGCGCACTGGCCGGATTTCTGGCCGGCAAAGGCCTGCGCAGGGGCCGCTTCTTCTGCGGTCTGGCCGCAGGCCTGCTGTATTTCGCCGTTCTGCTGGCCGTATCCGCCCTGCTGAATAAAGGACTGACCGCCGCGCCGCAGGAACTGGCCGCGGCCGCGTGCTTCTGCGCAGGCAGCGGGATCATCGGAGGCGTGCTCAGCTGACGCTGGCGCGCCTTCTCTCTTAACATTATTTCATAAATGATATTCTATCGCCCTACTGTCAGGCAATTTTAGGATACACTGAAGCATATAGAAAGGATGGGCATATGAAGATACAAGAAGCGACTACCATGAGGATACAACAACTGCGCAAGCAAAAGCGGTTATCCGTGTATGCCTTGATCTACCAGAGCGGCATGCCGCCCTCTACGGTAAAAAGTATACTGCACGGAAAGAGCCAGAATCCCGGCATCGTCAACATCAAACGCCTTGCCGAGGGACTGGGCGTTACCATCAGAGAATTCTACGACTCCGAAATCTTTGATGACTTAGACCCTGAAGACTGAACAAGAACGGATATTCCTTTATCGCAAAGCCAGGCGTCCGCGCAGGAACCGCCTGGCTTCTGCATGTCCGGACAGACCGCTATCCGGCTCTGCAGACAGACTCCACCGACACCTCCATCGGCATATCCCGGTCAAACAGCCGCACCCCGATCTCCACCGTGTTCTTCTTCACCTTCCAGATCACGCCCCGCATGCCCGACAGCTCCCCGGCCGTGACCGTCACGCATTCGCCGACCGCGAAGCGTTCCCCCCTGCCCGGATCCTCCACACGATAAACACGCCGCGGCGCAAGGGGCGCCTCGATCTTCCCATAGAGAAGCTCCTGACGGACGTCTTCCTTCAAAATGATCCCCAGCACCGCCGTTTTTTCCCGTCCAAGCAGCGGAATGCCGACCAGCACATACCGTTTTTTGTACTGATAGCGCCTGACATGATCCGCGTACTGCCGCAGCGGCCCGGTGATCCGGAAGACATTTCCGCGCCCGTCCTTCTCCACGTAGGAAAGCCTTACGATATGATCCTCGTCCAGCATCTTCAGAAAGAACGCCTCCTCCCCCTCTTCCAGCGGAAGGAACGTAAACATTCCGTCCGATACCAGGCGCGACATCGACGGCACATCCTTCAGGCACCGGTATACTTCGTCAGGATCATCCGTGAGAATAAAAACATATCCGGGAAACAGCCGCTCCACATGAACCAGGCTCTGCTGCCGCTTCCTCCAGATCCGCTCGTAATACGCCACAAAGCAATCCGTATAAATGTCCTCCGGCAATATCCTGCGCACCATGCAGACCAGCTCTTCCTCCCGGCCGGTCAACGTCTGAATCACATACCACATGCAGGGCCTCCTTCCGCAGAGACAGAAAAAACCATTTCCGCGACAATATCAAACACTGTCCCGGAAACTCCCGTCCTCGCGATCCGTAATCAAATATGACCCCCAAGACAATGCCGCAGCCATCAGACTCACGTCATTTCCCGGGTTTTGAATTCAGTTCCGATTGTAGCATAAAAAGCGCGTATTTACAACCACGCATTCCTGGGCGGATTTCCTGATGCTTCCGTCCGCCGGACATTCTATCATTCGCCGGGCGTTCTGCCGCCCCGTCAGCCTCTCCGCCTGATCTGCGGCCTCTGCCGCGGCCTGGCGGGCCGCGCCATCGAAATGCACAGCAGGATCCACATCACCGGCGTGGCGATCGGCTGATTGATATTGACCACCGCCTGAAAATTATAGCACACTACCGCGAACATTGCCCCCACGATATACGGGTTATCCAGCCGGCGCTTCACCACATGCCAGACCGCTGTCAGATGGATTCCCAGATAGGAGAGAAGCCCGAGCGGTCCGATCGTTACAAACAGCTGCAGAAATTCATTATGGACGCTGTCAAACCGCTCATTGTACAGGTCGATCATCTCCGGCATATTGTTATAAAGGGTCACTATCCCAAATGTATCGGGGCCATAGCCGAATATTTTCTGAAGCGGCGGAAATTTCATATAATCCTCTACCGCGATCCGCCAGATATAGCCCCGGTGCGTCCCCCAGTTATCCCCAAACGTCACATACGGCCCCAGCGCGCCATACCGGTCCGCGTGTCCCGCAAACGTCGCGTCATAGATCATAAAAACGATCACAGCGGCCGCGGCTCCGATCACCAGCCACCACGCGCGGGCGGCCCAGGCCGGCCCCTGCCCGGACGGCTTCGCGGTCCGATTCCCGCCTTTTTTCTTCCACAGCTTCACTCCCAGCTCCGCCCCATACAAAACCGCAGCCAGCACCCACAGTCCGGCCGCCGCCCAACCGAGCCGCGAAAAACGCATCACGATGCCGAACAGACCGCCCAGGCGGACGACAACTCCTTCATAGGCCGTCTGCGTCCATCCGACGCCGACCAGCGACGTCACAAACAGGGCCAGCAAAACGATGTACTTGCGAAACCCCTTAAAACTCCGGAACAGATACAGCGGCATCAGTCCGAAAAAAGCCGCCAGGGAAAGGTAAGAATTATCACTCTGTCCCATAATGATCGCAACAAACGCCACCGTCACGCAGAATCCATACCAGATATTCTCCAGCGCATCGGTGCAGGAGGCAAACAACACCCCCGCCATTCCCATGACCAGCGCCACGCACGCGGTATACGTATTAATATTGCCGATAAACGACGTAAACATCTGTCTCTGAACCGGCCGGATATTCGCCTTAAAATGCAGGAGATCCATATCGAAATAATCCGTAATGCCGAACAGGCACATCAGCATCCCCGCCACAAGAAACAGCTGGATATGCCACCCCTTCACTTTATAAAACCGGCTGACACAGAAATAGATCCCCACGCACAGCATAAGCATGAACGCTCCGGTATACCTGCCTTCATTTCCCCACATCGCCTCATACCGGTACGGCGAAATAAGCATGGAGACCGTCACCACCGCCAGAAAACACAGCGCCATCACATCCGTCGCGCTGAACATGCCGCTAAGAGACATCCGCCTGAAGACATCCGCGATCCCCCGCTTCTCCTCCGGGTTCCCTTTTCCGGACTTCTCCTCTGACTTCACTTTCCCGGACTTCTCCTCCGGCTTCGCTTTCCCGGGCTTCACCTTCGCGCTCCCGCTCTCCGCCTTCTTCGTCCGCCGCACCAGGCATACCACACCGTACAGGGCCACCAGCGCCAGCATTCCGACTGTGCACACCCAGAAATAGAAATACTTCACTTCCAGAATATTGTAATAATAATTCTCATACACCAACAACTGTCCCGTCAGGAGCAGTATCACAAAAATATCCACCACTGTCGTCAGATACCGGCTGTCCCTGCCCGCCTTTTCTTTCTGACCGGCCGGGGCGTAATTCTGCTTCATAGTCCACATCTCCCATATAACGATCCGCCGCACATCAACATGTTAACTCATTGTACCACACAATCCCCCAAACCACAACCAATTCACTCCTTCCATTTTTCTTAAGTTTTCGCGTCATTTCCCCTTGACATTCCTGCCCGCTTCCGCCAATACTTATACTGTAGCATCCTTCAAATCGGCTTAAACTCTGGCTTTCTCCACCCCCAACAGGCGATAATTTCCATTATAGGAAGTATAATTACCTCGTAATGTAACCAAAACAGGCCCCGGGACGGGGCCAAAAAAGGAA
>CANQGA010000201.1 GCA_947600145.1 uncultured Lachnospiraceae bacterium
TAATCCTCTTCCTCTGCATAACCGTACTCTTTCGCGAACCAGCGCATGACGCCTTCCACTGTCAGCCCCGGCAGCAGCTTCTCGTAATGGGCCGCGCGCCGTTCGCTCAGACCGCCGCGAAGATTCTCCTTGATGATCCGGTGGATCTGCAGGTCCGGATAGCGCCGGATCGGCGATGTAAAATGTGTGTAATACCGGGCGGCCAGACCGAAATGACCGGTGCATTCGGTGGTATACTTCGCCTGCTTCATGGACCGCAGCGTCATGCGGGAAAGCAGCGCCTCCTCCGGCGTTCCCTCGATCTTCGCCAGAAGCTTCTGCACCTCCTTCGGATGGATTTCGCCGTTGGGGATCCGAAGGACGTAGCCGAAATTGTTGATAAACGCGGCCAGCTTCTTCATTTTCTCCGGGTCCGGTTCGTCGTGGGTCCGGTAGAGAAACGGGATCTCCTGCCAGAAATAATCCTCCGCCACGGTCTCATTGGCCATCAGCATGAAATCTTCGATGATCCTCGTGGCCGCGTTTCGCTCGTACGGCCTGATCTCCACGGGTCTGCCGCGGCCGTCCAGCGTGATTTTGCTCTCCGGAAAATCAAAATCGATGGAGCCGCGCTGGCCCCGTTTCGCCCTGAGAAGATCCGCCAGTTCCTTCATCAGGTCGAACATTTCCGCAAAGCCGTCGTACTGCGCCGTCACTTTCTCGTCCCGGTCCGCAATGATCGCGTTGACAGCCGTGTAGGTCATACGTCGGTCCACGCGGATCACCGTCTCTGCGATCCGGTGGCCGATGACCGCGCCCGAACCGTCGATCTCCATGATACAGCTCAGCGCCAGCCTGTCCTCGCCCTCATTCAGGGAGCAGATGCCGTTGGACAGCTTGTGCGGCAGCATCGGGATCACCCGGTCCACCAGATAGACGCTGGTGCCGCGCCGCTTCGCCTCCTGATCAAGCGGCGAGTCCTCCGTCACATAATGGCTCACATCGGCGATGTGGACGCCCAGCGTGTAGTGATCGTCGCTTTCTTTTGAAATGGTGACGGCGTCGTCCAGATCCTTGGCGTCCTCGCCGTCGATGGTGACGGTTTTTAAATGGCGCAGGTCGAGACGATGCCGGAAGGCAGGCGGCAGTCCTTCCGTCAGGGCATCTGTCGCCGGTTCTGTCATTGTGTCTTCTGCGCCTGCCGACGGCTTTACCCAGATCGAATCGGCGATCCCCGCCGCCTGCGCCATCACCTCCGCCGGGAATTCTTCCGGCAGGTCATAAGCCCGCACGATCGACAGGATATCCACGCCCGGGTCGTTCACATGACCCAGGATCTCCGCGATCTCGCCTTTCGGATTCAGTCTTCCGTTTCCGTAATCCGTGATCCGCGCCGCCACCTTGTGCCCGGTGACAGCGCCCATATCCTTCCCCGCCGGTATGAATACGTCCTTCGTCAGCTTCTGGTTATCCGGGATCACGAACCCGTAATTCTTATTCTTCCGGTAAAGGCCGATCACCGTCGTATTGGCGCGCTTAAGGATCCGCGTGACGGCGCCTTCCGCGCGGCGTCCGTCCGACGCCTCCTTAACGGACACCTCCACCTGATCGCCGTGCATGGCGCCTTTCGTCTTGTCCGCGGGTATGAAAATGTCCCCGTCCCGACCCTGCGCAGTCACAAAGCCGAAGCCTTTCGCTGTCGCGCTGAAGGTTCCGCTCACAGTCTCCCAGACCGGCTTTCCGTACCGGCCTTTCTTCGAGACGGAGGCTTTGCCCTCGGCCACCATCCAGGCCAGGACTTCCTCCAGTTCTTCCCTCTGCTCTCTCGGCACATTCAGGAAAACGGCCAGTTCCTTCAGCTTCATCGGCCGGTATTCCTTATCGTGAAACAGTTCCGTCAGCATTGACCCGCGCTTATTTCTCTCCTCATCCGTCATCGTCATTCCTCCGTCACTGCCGTCCTGCCCACCGCCGCGGTCACATTCCCAGAAAAAAACACTCTTGTTTCCAAGAGTGTCTGTCCTTTGCATTTACCAGATAATGTTCAGTATCAGCGCCAGAATCAAAAGCGCGGCGGCCGCAAACTTGGTGAACTTCTCCAGTGTGCCCTCCATGGAGCGTCCTCTGTTCTTGCCCCAGTAGCTGTCCGCCATACCGCTGATAGAACCGAGTCCCGCGGACTTGCCTTCCTGCAGCAGAACGATAGCGGTCAGGGCGATACATATGAGAACAAACACAACCGATAAAATTACTTTCAGCACTGCCATGCTCTACACCTCCTGTAATAAAACAAAGGTATTTTAGCACACTTTTGCGAGAAAAACAACCTCTATTTTCGCAAATTCGGTTCATTTTCAAAATTATAAAAAATGGCCCTCCTGTTCACACCTGTTCTGTGTGATAGGATGACCATTTTTCATGAAATTACTCTTGTGATTATTCCCTCAGATTGATTCCCATGCCGCTTAACCCGTGCAGGATCTTCTTCATTACGTCGCTGACTTCCTTATCCTCCAGCGTATGATCTTTGGCGCGGAAGGTGATGGAATAGGCGACGGACTTGTATCCTGCAAGGATCTGGGCGCCTTCATAGATATCGAAGAGGCTGCAGTCCTCCAGGATCCTGCCGCCGCGCTGGCGGATCATGTCCTCGATCTGGCCCACTAAGATATCCTTGGGAACGACCATGCTGATGTCGCGGGTGACGGCCGGGTATTTGGCTACGCCCTCGTACTTGCGGTCGAAGGTGGTATACGGCAGGACGGACGGAAGATCCAGGACCGCCACATAGGCTTTGTCGCCGATCTTATAGTTGTCGGCCACGTCCGGATGAAGCTCGCCCAGATATCCGACTGTCTTCCCGTCGTAGACGATACCCGCCTGACGTCCGGGATGCAGGAAGCTCAGCCCCGCGTTGGGATCGTAATGAACCTTCATGGTCATGCCGACCTTGTCGAAAAATTCCTCGACAACGCCCTTCATGCTGAAGAAATCCACGTCTCCGTAAGCGCCGAGAACAAACTGCTGGCGCTCATCCGGCAGCTCCGTCAGCGGAAGCGCCCTGGGAAGATAGACCTTGGCCAGCTCGTAAAGGCGGACGTTCTTATTGCGGCGGTTGTAGTTGGTGGAAAGGGAGGTCAGCATTCCGTTTAACGGCAGCGTGCGCATGATGCTGAAATCCTCGCCCAGCGGGTTGGAGATCTCCACCGCGCTCCTGAGCGGCGAATCCGCAGGGATCAGCAGCTTATCATAGACCTTGGGGCTCTCAAAGGAGTAGGTCATGCTCTGGCTGAAGCCGGAAAACTGAGCGATCTCCTTCGCCACGTCCTCGATGCGCAGATCATAAGGCAGGCCGCCCATGGTCGCCTCGCCGGAGGGCAGCGTGGTGGGGATATTGTCATAGCCGTAGAACCGTGCCACCTCTTCCGCCAGATCGCAGGGGCGCTCCAGATCCTGCCGGAACGTAGGCGCGACCACCTCACGCTTCTCGGCGTCGAATTTCAGATCCAGCTTCTTAAAGTACCCAAGCATGGTCTGCTCGTCCACGTCGGTTCCCAGAAGCGCGTTGATCTGATCCGGGTCAAACGGGATCCGCTTCTCCGTCTTCTTATTCGGATAAATGTCAATGATCCCGCCGACGACCTCGCCCGCGCCCAGCTCCTCGATCAGCTGGCAGGCCCGGTTGATGGCCTCCTCGGCGTTGTTGGGATCAAGACCCTTCTCAAACTTACCGGACGCATCGGTGCGCAGACCGATCTTCTTCGCGGACAGACGGATATTGGTACCGTCGAAGCAGGCCGCCTCGAAAACCATGGTCTTCACATCGTCGGTGATCTTGGAATTTTCGCCGCCCATGATGCCGGCGATACCGACTTCCTTCTCGCCGTCGTTGATCATCAGCACCGTATGGTCCAACTTCCGCTCCTGACCGTCCAGTGTCTGGAACGTGTCGCCGTCCTTAGCGCATTTGACAATGATCTCGTGGCCGGCCAGCAGGTCGTAGTCAAAGGCGTGCATGGGCTGGCCATACTCTTCCATCACGTAATTGGTGATGTCGACAAGATTGTTGATCGGGCGGATGCCGCTGGCCGCCAGGCGGCGCTGCATCCACTGGGGCGACGGAGCCAGCTTGATATTCTTAACCATTCTCGCGCAGTATCTGGGACACAGATCCGGATCGGCAACCGTCACCTTCAGGTAGTCGTGGATATCCTCGTCATTGCCGGTAACCGTCACCTGCGGCGGATAGAACGGCTTGTCAAAAGTAGCCGCAGCCTCGCGGGCAATTCCGACGACACTGTAGCAGTCCACGCGGTTGGATGTAATCTCGTACTCAAAGACCGCGTCGTGGAGCCCCAGGACTTCGACTGCGTCCGCACCCAGAGGCGTGTCCGCCGGCATAATGTAAATGCCGTTTTCCGGCGCGTCGGGATACATATCGCGGGACGAACCCAGTTCCTCGATGGAGCACATCATTCCGTTGGACTCGATGCCGCGCAGTTTTCCTTTCTTAATGGCGATGCCGTCCTCCGGCATCGGGCCGCCGTCATGGCCGCCGGCCACCTTGCCGCCGTCTAAGACGACCGGAACTTTTTGGCCCACTTCTACATTCGGAGCGCCGGTGACGATCTGGATGGTATTGTCATCGCCCAGATCCACCTGGCAGACAACCAGCTTCGTCGCGTCCGGATGGGGCTCGATCTTCGTGATCTGGCCGACGACGATCTTCTCAAGATTCTTGTCAAGGCAGGTATAGCCCTCCACCTTGGTGCCGGACAATGTCATGGCGTCCGTGTACTGCTTGGGCGTCACGTCCAGATCCGGGACATATGCTTTGATCCATGATAATGCTGTATTCATGATCGGATTCTCCTTATTTTGCTGATTTTGGCGAAAATATTATATTAGTATCAATTCTGTTTCGCGAGGGGTTCCCGGCCTGCCAGCCGGTGCGCTCGTTTCGCATTTTTGTTATCTGATCCGGCTCCGGCATACCAGCCTTCAAAGCTGCGTATGCCTCATCGCTGATCAAAACTGCTTCAGGAAACGTATATCATTCTCATACAGCAGTCTCATGTCGTCGATCTCATACTTCAGCAGGGAAATGCGCTCCAGTCCTACGCCGAACGCGAAACCGGTATACACATCCGGATCCACACCGCACATTTCAAATACATGGGGATGGACCATGCCGCAGCCCAGGATCTCGATCCAGCCGGTGCCCTTGCAGAACCGGCAGCCCCTGCCGCCGCATTTGAAGCAGCTCACGTCCATCTCCGCGCTGGGCTCTGTGAACGGGAAATGATGCGGGCGGAACTTCACCTTCGTGTCCTCGCCGAACAGCTGCCGGGCGAA
>CANQGA010000202.1 GCA_947600145.1 uncultured Lachnospiraceae bacterium
TGTACAGGCGACCGCTTCCTTCTGCATCGGATTCAGTTGGTCAAGACTGCTCATCTGGATTCCTCGTAAGCCCTGCGGACCGCGATCGCCAGCTGGTCCGCGCAGGAGGTCGGCTTAAATCCGCAGAGGTTTCCCTTCAGCTTCCCCTCGATCTGATCCACCGTCATGCCGTCCACCAGCTTGCTGACAGCCTTTAAGTTGCCGTTGCAGCCGCCGTCAAATTTGACATTCGTCACCACGTCGCCGTTCAGATCGAAAGTGATCTGGGAGGCGCACACGCCCTGTGTCTTCATCTGATATCTCATGGGAATGATTCCTTTCTCTCTGTCTGAGTCTTTATCACACAGTCTGTCCGGCCGTTATGTAATCCGGCTCCGCCGCCGGAGTGTCCGCCGCCCCTGTCTTCACCTGGGCCGCTCCCGGGATCATTTCTCCCCGCAGCAGGCCGCCTGAGTCTCCGCCTGGGCCGCCCGGGATCATTTCTCTCCGCAGTAGGCCACCGCTTCGATCTCCACCAGGGCCGCCCGCGGGATCGCCGCCACTTCAAAGGCCGCTCTCGCCGGGCACACGCCGGTAAAGAACTTCGCGTATTCCTCGTTCATCCGCGAAAAATCATTCATATTCTTCAGAAGCACCGTCGTCTTCACCACGTCGTCCATCGTGAGACCGGCTTCCGCCAGGATATTCTTAATATTCGTCAGGGACTGCCTGGTCTGGCTCGTGATGTCCTCTCCCGCGAAGGATCCGGTAGCCGGATCGATGGGGATCTGCCCGGACACATAGACGAAATCCCCGGCTTTCACCGCCTGGGAATAGGGTCCGATGGCCGCCGGCGCTTTCTCTGTGCTGTATGCTTTCTTCATGGAAATGTACCTCTCTTTCTTAATCAGTCGCTGCAACTTATTATACAGGAAATCGGCTCATCCTTCAACTATGTTTTTCATTTTTCTCTTGTCATCTGGTTTTGAATACTATATAATGTAATATGATCAATTTGAACACGATGCGGCAGCCGGCGCTCTGTTCGCATGGAAATACCCGCGCATACGGCGCGCCGCTCCACGGCGGCATGACAGGAGGATCTATGAAGAGCAACCACGACAGGCTCCGGGATATCTTCGCCCGGCTGGACAGCCTGGATTACGTTAAACCGGAACAGATTCCGAACATCAATCTCTATATGGACCAGGTGACCTCCTTTATGGACGAACATCTGGAGAAGTCCAAGCGCTACCCGGAGGACAAGGTCCTGACGAAGACCATGATCAACAACTACGCCAAGAACGACCTGCTCCCCCCGCCTATCAAGAAGAAATACTCCCGCGAGCATATGCTTTTGCTGATCTATATCTACTATTTCAAGAATATGCTCTCCTTCAACGACATCGCTTCCCTGTTCTCGCCCATCACGGAAGAACATTTCATGGACTCGTCGGGGCTGTCCCTGCAGGACATCTACGAGCAGATCTTCTCTCTGGAGAAGGAACAGATGAAGCGGCTGAAGGAAGACCTGATCCGCAAATACCGCAATGTCCAGGATATGTTCCCGGATCAGGACGAGGAAGACCAGGCGTACCTGCAGCTGTTCGCGTTCATCTGCGAGCTGGGATTTGACGTCTACCTGAAGAAGCAGGCCATGGAGATGCTGATCGATCAGATCCGCGAAGAGCATCCGGCCGAACCGAAGAAGAAAAAGCCGTGAGCGATATGCCCACGGCTTTTCTGCAGCCTCTCATAACCCGCGGTCCGCCTGCCGCCCTTTACGCGCCCTCCGGCGCGTCCGCCGCGCGGTCCTTCAGCCGGTTGATCACCATGTCGTATCCGTCATTGCCGTAATTCAGCGACCGGTTCACACGGCTGATCGTAGCTGTGGACGCCCCTGTCTTCTCAGCGATATCCAGATACGTCCGCTTCTCCCTGAGCATCTTGGCGACCTCATACCTCTGCGACAGGGACAAAAGCTCATTCACGGTACATACGTCCTCGAAGAACGCGTAGCATTCATCCGTATCGCGGAGGGTCAGGATCGCCTCGAAGAGATCATCCACCGCCTCTGTCTTGATCTTCTTGTTCATCTTCGGTACCCCTTTTTGTTGATGAATCTAATACTCATCCTCCGGAGGGAGCATGTTCGGAGGTCATGCTGTCATTTTAGCACAGTAAATTCATAAAGTCCATAGATACCGAGCACAAATAGAGGTAAATTTTCCGTTCATTCGGTACAATTCCGCCGGAAAGGGCAGCCGCCCCGCCGTACCGGCCCAAAACCAGCCGGCTTCCCGCGCTGCTTACACCCAGGAAATGTTCTTCTCACGGTCGTACGTATGGGGCTCCTTGGTGACGGCCTTGGTGCCTACCGCCACGGCCACCTGATACGCGTACCCCTCCGGGAATTTAAGAGCCTTCGCGAAGTATTCCTTCTTCTCGCCGGACAGCGCGTCACGGATGCAGCCGATGATCAGGCTGCCCAGGCCGAGGCCCTCAGCGGCCAGACAGATGTTCTCCACCGCGATGCCCGCGTCTACCGCAGACCAGTAAAGCGACGTGTCGCCGCTTAAGATCATCACGACCGGCGCCTCATAGTAGAAATTGTGGGGCGCAGCCGCGCCTTTCATCCGCTCCGCCTCGATCTCCGCAAGGATCGGGCTGGAGCCGTCCAGCACCGAGATATGGATTTCCTGCCGGTTGGCCGCCGTCGGCGCCATGAGCCCCGCGTTCAGCAGAATGTCCAGCTCCTCCTTCGTCGGCTTCTGATCCGTATAGCCGCGGGTGGAACTGCGCCTTTCGATCGCTTTTAAAATGTCGTTCATTGCTGTAACCTCCTTATTTATTTTTGAAATATGTTATAGATCTGCTTCCTGTCTACTTCCCGCACACCTTCCGAAGCGCCTCTTCCTGCGCGGCGATCACCCTGTCGCACCACGCGTCAAACTCCGGATCTTCCACCTGGCACTCCGGATGGCTTAAGATGTATGCCGCGGCTTCTCCCGCGCCCTGGTCAAAGCGCACTGTGGCCGTAAAATCCGGCACCAGGCGCTTCAGCTTGCTGTTGTCGAAGACAACGGTGTGGGTCTTATCCCCAAGAAGTCCGTCGCCCAGTCCGGGAGCGGCAGCGGCCGCCAGAAACGCCGACGATACATAATACGGGTTCAGCTTAACGCCCAGCGCGTGGGCGACGATCTGATGGATCTGGTTCCAGGTCAGCGTCTCGTCGCCGGTGATCTGCACTGCCTCGCCGATGGCGTGAATATTGCCCATCAGGCCAACAAACGCCTTCGCGAAATCCCGGCTGTGGGTCAGCGTCCACAGGGACGTGCCGTCGCCGTGGATCAGCACCGGCTTGCCCTTAAGCATCCGCTTCAGCACCTGATAGCTCCCGTTCTTCCCGTGGAACCCCACCGGCATGCTGCGCTCGCAGTACGTGTGGCTGGGCCGCACGATCGTGACCGGGAACCCCTCTTCCCGGTACAGCTTCATCAGATACTCTTCGCCGGCGATCTTGTTGCGGGAATACTCCCAGTAGGGGTTGGAAAGCGGCGTTCCCTCGTCGATCCGGTAGTCCGACAGGGGTTTCTGATACGCCGAAGCGGAGCTGATGTAGATAAACTGCCCCATCTTTCCGCGGAACAGCCGGTAATCACGCTCCAGCTGCGCCGGCACGAACGCGATGAAATCCGCCGCCACATCAAAGGACTGCCCGGCCAGCAGAGCGGCCGCTTTCTCCTCGTCGTTAATGTCGACTGTGATCGTGTGCGCGCCCTCCGGCAGTTCATGGTTCCGGTTCCCGCGGTTCACCAGCCACAGTTCATGGCCGTCCCGGATCAGTTTCTTCGAGATCTCCGTGCTGATGGTTCCGGTCCCGCCGATCAATAGTACCTTCATCCTGGCACCTCCTTTTCTATTTATCTCCAGTATACAGGAAAAACGCGGCGGATGCAATCCCGTCGTTCCGTTTCGGATGCATATTCTGACCCGGATTCCGATTCATCTTGACTTTTGCGGAAAACCATATCATACTTTGGAATAAAGAAAATCACCGAAGACAGGACGAAAGGATGGAGATCAGCCAGATGTTCACGGAAACCGCTTCGAATATCGATATAAAACCGACTGCCGCGTACCGCGGCCTTCCCGCCGCCTCCGACCGCACCGCGTGGACGGCTCTTCCCGGGGACTTAAAAGACGCGCTGGTCGCCGCGGGCGAAAACTATCTGGGTTATTCCTGGCCGCAGATCCTGGCCACGGACTACATGGAATTCACCAGAACTGGCAACCGGGTCCATTATGAGGACAGGCAGTTTTCGCGCCGGACGGCGCTCGACGCGCTGGTTCTTGCGGAATGCGCGGAATATCAGGGCCGTTTTCTGGATGATATCACCAACGGCATTTTCCTGATCTGCGAAGAGAGCGGCTGGCAGCTCCCGGCCCACAACTCCGCGGACGGTCCCCAGCTGCCTCTGCCGGACATAACGAACCCCGTTATCGATCTGTTCGCCGCGGAAACCGCCGCGGTCCTGGGGGTGGCAGAATATCTCCTGCGGGACGCGCTGGCGGAAGTGAGCCCCGCGATTTCTTCCCTGATCAACGACAATCTGCAGAGAAGGATCTTCACGCCGTATCTGACAAAATATTTCTGGTGGATGGGGAACGGCACGAGACAGATGAACAACTGGACGCCGTGGTGCACGCAGAATATACTGCTTGCGGCATTCACGAGGGACGCCGATTTCGGACGGACCGGCACGCAGCTGCCGGGCGGACTGCCCGACTGGAAGAACCGCGTCTTCCGTCAGGCCTGCCGAAGCCTCGACTATTTCCTGGCCGACTATGAGGAAGACGGCTGCTGCGACGAGGGCGCCCAGTATTTCGGCCACGCGGCGCTGACGCTCTTCGAGTCGCTGGAGATCCTGAACGATATAACCGGAGGGGCCTTCGCCGCGGCGTACCGGACGCCGAAGATCCGCAATATGGCCGCGTACATTCAGAATGTCCATATAGCCGGACCGTACTATCTCAATTTCGCGGACTGCTCGCCTCTGGCGGGCCGCCGCGGCGCGCGGGAATACCTGTTCGGAAAGAGGACCGAAAACCCGGCCCTGGCCGCGTTCGCAGCGCGGGACTACGCCGAAGGAGAAATGCGGGAGAAACTGGGGGAGGACGAACATAATCTGTTCTACCGCGCCCAGTCCGTGTTCTTTCACGAAGAGATGACAGAGGCCGCCGCTGCCTGCCGGGCGTCCAAAGCCGATCCGCATCCTGCTGCCTGCCGGGCGTCCAAAGCCGGACCGCATCCTGCTGCCTGCTCCGAAGA
>CANQGA010000203.1 GCA_947600145.1 uncultured Lachnospiraceae bacterium
TCGGAGCTTGATCTGACATTTACGATCCTTATGGGCGACCAGGTGGAGCCGCGAAGGGAATTCATCGAAGCGAACGCGAGAAAGGTGCAGAATCTGGATATATAAGCAACAGGAGGACATTTTATGGAACCGAATGTATTTGATAAAATACAGGACATCGATCTGAAGGATACCATGGAGAAATCCTACATCGACTATGCCATGAGCGTTATCGCTTCCAGGGCGCTGCCGGATGTGAGGGACGGCTTAAAGCCGGTGCAGAGACGTGTTCTCTATTCGATGATCGAACTGAACAACGGCCCGGACAAGCCGCACAGAAAATGCGCCCGAATCGTCGGCGACACCATGGGCAAATATCATCCCCACGGCGACAGCTCGATCTACGGCGCTCTGGTCAATATGGCCCAGGACTGGTCCACCCGCTACCCGCTGGTGGACGGTCACGGCAATTTCGGTTCCATAGACGGCGACGGCGCGGCCGCCATGCGTTATACGGAAGCAAGACTCAGCCGGATATCGATGGAGATGCTGGCCGATATCAATAAAGATACCGTTGATTTTGTACCGAACTTCGATGAGACGGAGAAGGAGCCGTCGATCCTTCCGGCCCGCTATCCCAACCTTTTGTGCAACGGTACTTCCGGTATCGCCGTCGGCATGGCGACGAATATTCCGCCCCATAACCTGCGGGAAGTCATCGGCGCCGTTGTGAAGATCATTGACAATGAGATCCAGGAAGACCGGGAGACGACCATTGAAGAAGTCATGGATATCGTCAAAGGGCCGGATTTCCCGACGGGGGCTACGATCCTGGGCAAAGCCGGGATCGAAGAGGCCTACCGGACCGGCCGCGGCAAGATCCGCGTCCGCTGCGTCTCGGATATTGAGACCATGGCCAACGGCAAGAGCCGTATCGTCGTCACGGAGATTCCGTATCTGGTCAATAAAGCCCGTCTGATCGAGAAGATCGCCGAGCTGGTGAAGGAAAAACGCGTGGACGGCATCACGGATCTGCGGGACGAATCGGACCGCAGCGGCATGCGCATCGTCATCGAACTGCGCCGGGACGTGAACGCCAACGTAGTCATGAACCAGCTTTTAAAGCACACCCAGCTGCAGGATTCCTTCGGCGTGATCATGCTGGCGCTGGTGGATAACCAGCCGAAGGTGCTGAACCTTCTTCAGATGCTCAATTACTATCTGGATCATCAGAAGGATGTGGTGACCCGCCGCACGAAATACGATCTGAATAAGGCGGAAGAGAGGGCCCACATCTTAGAGGGACTGCTGATCGCGCTGGATCATATTGACGAAGTAATCCGGATCGTCCGCGGTTCCCAGACCGTGCAGATCGCGAAGCAGCAGCTGATGGAGAGGTTCGGCTTAAGCGACGCCCAGGCCCAGGCAATCGTAGATATGCGTCTGCGCACCCTGACCGGTCTGGAACGGGAGAAGCTGGAAGCCGAATATCAGGAGCTGGAGGCGAAGATTGCCGAGTTAAAGGCGATCCTGGCCGATGAAAAGCTTCTTCTCGGGGTTATCCGCACGGAGATCCAGACCATCGCCGACAAATACGGCGACGACCGCAGAACCAGTATAGGGTTTGATGACTTTGACATGACCGCCGAGGACCTGATCCCCAACGACGAGACCGTGGTCACAATGACCCATTTCGGATATATCAAGCGGATGCCGAAAGATACGTTCCACAGCCAGAACCGGGGAGGCAAGGGAATCAAGGGAATCCAGACCATCGAGGAAGATTATGTGGAAGACCTGATCCTGACGAAGAACCATAATTATATCATGTTCTTCACCAATACCGGCCGCGTCTACCGGCTGAAGGCCTACGCGATCCCGGAGGCCGGCCGCACCGCCAGGGGAACCGCGATCGTAAATCTTCTTCAGATGATGCCGGGCGAGACCATTTCCGCCATCGTCTCGATGAAGGATTATGATGAAAATGATTATCTGTTCATGGCGACGAAACGGGGCATGGTGAAGAGAACGCCCCTGCGAGAGTACGCCAACGTGCGCAAGACCGGCCTTCAGGCCATCGTGCTGCGGGAAGACGACGAGCTGATCGAGGTGAAGGTCACGGACAATACGAAGGATATCTTTATGATATCGAAGAAGGGCCAGTGCATCCGCTTCCATGAGACCGACGCCCGCGTCACGGGCCGCGTCTCCATGGGCGTTAGCGGAATGCGGCTGAATCCCGGCGACGAAGTCATCGGCATGCAGATGGACAGCCAGGGAGAGACGCTCCTGACCGTTTCGGAGAAAGGCATGGGCAAACGGACAAAAACGAGCGAGTTTACCGCCCAGTTCCGCGGCGGAAAAGGAATCCGCTGCTACAAGATCACCGAGAAGACCGGCGATCTTGTAGGCGCGAAGCTGGTAAAGGACGATCATGATATCATGATGATCACCAACGAAGGGATCATCATCCGGATCGGCATCGACGATATCTCTGTGATCGGCCGCGACACGTCCGGCGTAAAACTGATGAATATTGAAAAAGATTCCGATACCCGGATCGTCAGCATCGCGAAAGTGCGGGACGACGGAGAAAAAGGTCAGAACGCGGAAGAAGAGCCTGACGCAGCGGAAGATGAGAGAGAAGCGGATGAAGGATTCGAACAGGAATAGGATCTTATAAATAGCAGAAACAGCCGTGCCCCAGGGAGATAGGGTGCGGCTGTTGGAATATTGGAGGCATAGGCTTTGAGAACGATACAGGCGGAAGAAATTACGAAGAATATTAAGGAAATGTGCATCGAGGCGAATCATTTTCTCTCTCCCGATATGCGCCGGGTGTTTGAAAATGCGGTATCGGAAGAAAAGTCGCCTCTGGGACGTCAGATCCTTGGACAGCTTCAGGAGAATCTTCAGATCGCGGGAGAGGACATGATCCCGATCTGTCAGGATACAGGCATGGCGGTAATATTCCTGAAGGTCGGCCAGGATGTACATATTGAGGGCGGTTCTCTGCGGAAAGCGGTGGATGAAGGCGTCCGGCAGGGCTATACGGAGGGCTATCTCCGCAAATCCGTGGTCGGAGATCCCATTGAACGCGTGAATACGAAGGATAATACGCCTGCTGTTCTCCACACGGAGATCGTGGACGGCGGTCAGATCGAGATCACGGTCGCGCCCAAGGGCTTCGGCAGCGAGAATATGAGCCGGATCTTTATGTTAAAGCCGGCGGACGGGATCGAGGGCGTAAAGGAAGCGATCCTGACGGCCGTCAGGGACGCGGGCCCCAACGCCTGCCCGCCCATGGTAGTGGGCGTCGGCATCGGCGGCACGTTTGAAAAATGCGCGCTGATGGCGAAACACGCTCTGACCCGGGACTTGAGCGAGGAGTCTCCGGTTCCCTATGTGAGGGAGCTGGAGAGGGAAATGATTGAAAAGATCAACGGTCTCGGAATCGGTCCGGGAGGCCTGGGAGGAACGGTGACGGCGCTCGCGGTGAACATCGAAACATATCCGACGCACATCGCCGGGCTGCCGGTGGCGGTGAATATCTGCTGTCACGTGAACCGTCACGCGCGGCGGGTGATCTGATATACAAAGATCGATCATACATGCCTGAACAGTGAAAAGTGTATTTAAAAATTGAAACAGAATGGAGTATAACATGGATAAAAAGATATCGGTCCCGATCAGCCGGGACGACGCGTCCGCCCTGCGGGCGGGGGATTACGTTCTTCTTACAGGGACGATCTATACCGCCAGGGACGCCGCCCATAAGCGGATGCAGGAGACCCTGGACGCCGGAGGGGAGCTTCCGTTTGACATCCGGAATAATGTGATCTACTATATGGGTCCGTCTCCGGCCAGGGAAGGCCGTCCCATCGGATCCGCCGGCCCGACCACGGCCAGCCGTATGGATAAGTATACGCCGGCTCTTCTGGATATGGGCCTTGGCGCCATGATCGGCAAAGGGAAAAGAAGTCCCGCCGTGAAAGAAGCCATCGTAAGAAACGGCTCCGTCTATTTCGCGGCTGTCGGAGGCGCAGGAGCGATTCTTTCAAAGAGGATCCTTTCCAGCGAAGTCATTGCTTACGGCGATCTGGGGACAGAGGCCGTACGGCGGCTGGAAGTGAAAGATTTTCCGGTGATCGTGGTGATCGACAGTCTGGGAAATGATCTGTACGAGACCGCGGTAAACGAGTACCGGACGATATGACCGGCGCCCGGCGTCGTCCGGCCCGGCCGCATAAATGGAAAGAACATACGGAGGAGAAGCTATGAACAGGATCATACTGATGGTGATCATGGATATTCTGATGGTTCCGTACTGGTATATCGGACTCGTCCGCCGCGGCAGGCATAAAGAGAAATATTCTCTGCAGCAGGGCTACGATTTCATTCGTTCCATCGTAAGGACCGTCAACCGCAGAGGCCGGATCAAACTGACTATCACCGGCGTGGAGAAGCTTCCGGAAAAGGACGGCTTCATCATGTTCCCGAACCATCAGGGAATGTTTGATGTGCTGGCGATCATAGAGGCATGTCCGCGTCCCTTAAGCATCGTTGTGAAAAAAGAAGTAAAAGACTGGATCCTGGTCAAACAGGTAATGCAGATCGTAAACGGTCTGGCGATGGACCGGTCTGACATCCGCGCCTCCATGCAGATCATCAGCGAGATGAGCGAACGGGCAAAGAACGGCCAGAACTTTATTATTTTCCCGGAAGGGACCCGGAGCCGCGACGGCAATCATCTGCAGGAATTCAAAGCCGGCAGCTTTAAGAGCGCGGTAAACGCCGGCTGCCCGATCGTGCCTGTGGCCCTGATCGACAGCTTCAAACCGTTCGATCTGCCCTCCATCCGCCGGGTTCGGGTCCAGGTTCACATCCTGGATCCGATCTATCCGGAACAATATGTTGGGCTCAAAACAAGGGATATCGCACATCTTGTGCAGCAGCAGATACAAGAAAAAATTGACCGGGAATGTGAAGAAAAATAAGCAGAAAATGGGTTGACAACAAAGAAATAATTTTGTATAATTGTAAAGTGTCTGAAAAACAGAAATGTTTCTGAAGACCAATCTTATGGAAATTGGAATTACGGAGAAATACTCAAGAGGCCGAAGAGGCGCCCCTGCTAAGGGTGTAGGTCGGGTAACCGGCGCGAGGGTTCAAATCCCTCTTTCTCCGCTCTTTTTTCCAAAATCCATATGATTGTTTTTTTGCCCCTCTGGGACAAAAAAATTTTAAAAAAGTTGTTGACAAAGCCGAATGGATGTGATATCCTAGGGAAGTTGCGGCGGAAGTCAGCAGCGCACGGACCTTG
>CANQGA010000204.1 GCA_947600145.1 uncultured Lachnospiraceae bacterium
AAGACACAGGACCAGGATGAGCTTCTTCCTCCCCTGCCGCCGCAGACGCCGGCAGTTCTCCATAAGAATGCCGCTTACGTAGGTGATCAGCGTGGAAGCGCCGATCAGCACCGCGTACCGCGGATTCCAGTTCATATAGAAATAGTAGCTGGCGATCAGCAGCCAGAACTTCCGCAGGTTCCGCGGGATCAGGAAATAAACCGCCAGCACCGCGGGAAAAAACACCATGAACGTCAGAGAATTAAACTGCATATCGTACCTTTCCGAAGGATCGGATCTTCTGTACACCGGGGCGCCGCCATGCCGGCCGCGTCATGTGCCGCCGGCCGCAGCCCGCCGGCTTTCCGCCGCGCGGCCCGCTCCGTCAGTTCGCCAGCATCATCCGGTCGTTGGCGAACTCCCCGCCGCTGGCCTCCCCGAACTTCTTAAGCAGATCGTCCACCGTCAGCTTCTTCTTCTCCTCGCCGGACACGTCGTAAATGATCCGCCCCTCGTGCATCATGATCAGCCGGTTGCCCATGGCGATGGCGTCCTTCATGTTGTGGGTCACCATCAGGGCCGTCAGGTTCTGCTCCTCCACGAACTCCTGGGTCAGCTCCAGCACCTTCCGGGCCGTCTTCGGATCCAGCGCCGCCGTGTGCTCATCCAGAAGAAGGAGCTTCGGCCGCTCCAGCGTCGCCATCAGAAGCGTCAGCGCCTGCCGCTGGCCGCCGGAGAGAAGCCCCACCTTGGAGGTCAGTCTCGTCTCCAGGCCCAGACCCAGCTTGGACAGAAGGTCACGGTACAGCTTCCGCTCCTGACTGCGGATCCCCTTCCGCAGCGTCCGCCGGCTCCCGCGGCGCAGCGCCAGAGCCAGATTCTCCTCGATGCCCATGGAAGCCGCCGTGCCGTTCATCGGATCCTGGAACACCCGCCCCAGAAATCTGGCGCGCCTGTGCTCCGGCAGCTTCGTCACATCCTGACCGTCGATCAGGATCTGCCCCTCGTCCACCGGCCAGACGCCGGCGATGGCGTTGAGCATCGTGGACTTGCCGGCCCCGTTGCCTCCGATGACCGTGCAGAAGTCGCCGTCATTTAACGTAAGGCTCAGCTGATTGAGCGCCTGTTTTTCATTGACCGTACCCACATTGAAGGTTTTGGAAATGCCTTTGATCTCCAGCATTATTTCGCTCCTCCCTTCTTCACGGGCTTTGTGAAATATTTGCTCTTCCAGTAGGGGATCGCGAGGAAGATCGCGACCACCACCGCGGACAGGATCTTGAGAAGATCCGTGTCAATGCCCCGCCAGATGACCGCCTGATAGACCAGGTAGTACACGATGGAGCCCAGAACCACGCTGAACAGCTTCAGCGCGAAATTATGGAAGATCTTGCCGAAGACCGCCTCGCCGATGATGACGGCCGCCAGGCCGATGACAATGGCGCCGCGTCCCATGTTCACGTCCGCGAAGCCCTGGTACTGGGACAGAAGGGCGCCGGAAAACGCCACAAGGCCGTTGGAGAGCATCAGACCCAGCACCCGGTTGAAGCCGGTGTTGATGCCCTGGGCCCTGGCCATCCTGTCATTGCAGCCGGTGGCCCGCAGAGAACACCCCAGCTCCGTGCCGAAGAACCAGTACAGGACCGCGATCAGGGCCGCGACGATGACAGCGACAATAAGGATCGTATTTTTATAAACGGGCACGCCCCGGATAAAACGCAGGGACACCAGGAGATCGAACTTATCCACGTTGATGGCCTGGTTCGCCTTGCCCATAACTTTCAGATTTACAGAATATAAACCGAGCTGCGTCAGGATACCGGACAGGATCGCCGGAATTCCCATGAATGTATGCAGGATGCCCGTGACCATACCGGCCAGCATCCCCGCGAAAAGAGCCCCAAGCATGGACACCCATACATTGTGGCCGGTCAGCATCAGCATGATGCAGACGGCGCCCCCGGTTCCCAGAGAACCGTCCACCGTCAGGTCCGCGATGTCAAGCACCCGGAAGGTAATATAAACGCCGATGGCCATGATGCCCCAGATCAGTCCCTGCGCCACGGCGCCGGGAATGGCGTTGAACAGCTTCGTCAGTTCCGCGATCGTGAACATATCTAACATACCGTTACCTCATTTGTTAAAATCCGCAAAACCACAGCAGGCGGAATTCACCGTTCCGCGCCGCTGTGGTTCCACTTTGCTTACTGCTTCCGATTACTGTTCAATAGCGACATAATCATCCGGGATCTCGATACCCAGCTCACTGCAGATCGTCGGATTGTACTTCTTCGTAAACTGCGGAGCGTACTCGATGGGCATCTCAGAGATGTCCGCCTCGCCGGTCAGGATCTTCGCGGCCATCCGGCCCGTTCCCACGCCCAGATCATAGTAGCTGATCGACAGCGTCGCCACGCCGCAGCCGGCGCAGATGCCTTCCTCGCCCGCGATCACCGGGATCCCTGCCGGACGGCAGATATTGTCCACGATGGCGGTATTGGAAGCAACGGTGTTGTCCGTCGGCACATAGATCACATCGCAGTTGTTGGCCGCGTTGGTCACGATGGTGGACAGGTCGTTGGAATCCGTGAACGCGTAGAAATCACACTGATATCCCATTCCCTCCAGGGCCGCCTTCACCACATCCACCTGATACTGGGAATTGGCCTCGGCGGAGCAGTACAGAAGACCCACGATCTTGGCGTCCGGGAACAGGTCGTGAAGCATGGCCGCCTGTTCATCCAGGGGAGCCAGATCGGAAGTACCGGAAATATTGCCGCCCACGGTGCCGTCGAAGTCCTCGATGCCCAGGGCCACGCCGTACTCGGTGACGGAGGTTCCCAGGATCGGGATCTCATTGGTACCGGCCTGAGCTGCCTGAAGGGCCGGCGTCGCGTTGGCCATGATCAGGTCCACATCGTTGGACACGAAGCTGTTGATGATCGTGGCGCAGGTGTTGGAATCGCCCTGCGCGTTCTGCTCGTCAAAGGTAACCGCGTCTCCGAGGGCGTCCGTCAGGGCGTCCTTGAATCCCTGCGTCGCGGCGTCCAGCGCGTCATGCTGCATCAGCTGGCAGATTCCCACCACATAGGTCTCGCCGGAAGCCTCAGCCGCTGTCGTTTCCTCCGCCGTGGTCTCCGCGGCAGCGGTCTCAGCCGCCGTAGTCTCCGCGGCCGTCGTCTCAGCCGCCGTCGTCGCGGCCGCTGTGGTCTCATCCGCGGCGCCGCCTCCGCAGGCCGCCAGAGAGAGCGTCATGGCTCCGGCCAAAGCCAGGGCCAGCAGTTTGCTTGATCTTTTCATAATCCATCTCCTCAATTCTTTCCTGTATTGGCCTTCTCAGATCAGTGTCCTGAAAAGAACCAGAATGTATCATACTACAATTTATCTTCCGAGTCAACGCTTTAAGCAGGAATTTTATTAGAAATTCAACGTACTAAACCGCTAAATCCCCCGCCGCGGACTCCTACCGAAGCACTTCCCGATACACCCTCAGCACATTCCCGTGGAAGACCGCCTCGATCTCCGACTCCGCGAAGCCCTGCCGCCGCATTTCCGCCTCCAGAAGCGGCAGATCCGCCGCCGTCTTCATCTCCAGCTCTCCGCCGATCCCGTCAAAATCAGAGCCCAGACCGATACATCCGATACCGCCCACATTTTTCATATGCTTCATATGGCGCACGATGTCGGACACCCGGCTGACGGGCGTCTCCCCCGCCTTCCACTCGTCCGGCGAGCACAGGAAATCGATGCAGTAATTGATCCCCGCCACGCCGCCGCGCTCCGCGACAGCCCGGATCATCTCATCCGTCAGATCGCGGGGACAGCCCGGCACCAGGGCGCGGCAGTTGGAATGACTGGCCACAAACGGCTTTTTTCCGTATTTCACCACATCCCAGAACCCGGCGTCGTTCAGATGCGACACATCCACGATCATGCCGAGCCGCTCCATCTCCTCCACAAAGGCGATCCCCGTCTCCGTCAGCCCGTGTTCCGTATCCACATACCCCATAGTGCCGGAGCCCTCAAGGTTCAGAACATTGGGCCAGCCCAGTTCGTTGGCATAATTCCAGGTCAGCGACATCATCCGGACGCCCAGCCGGTAGAAATCCCGCAGATACGCGAGACTGCCCTCGCAGGCGCCGCCCTCCTCGATGGTCAGAAGCGCCGACAAACGCCCCTCGCTCCAGTTCTTCTCGATATCCGCGTAAGAACGGACGACGCCGATCTTATCCGCGTGCGCCTCCATTTCCGTATAAAATGTATCCGCCAGAGCCATGGCGTACTCAAACGGCTTCTTCTCCCGCCCCAGATGCACAAACAGGGCGAAGTTCTGCAGGCCGTAATCGCCGGCCTTAAGCTTCTCAAGATCAATGTTCAGATCATTATGAAGGAGGGAAACGTCCTTTCCGCTCGCCCTCTGTCTGTGAATACCCGAAATCGTGTCGCAGTGCATGTCAACAACTTTCATTCTGTCAATCCCTTTCGTCTGCCGGTAACAGTGTCTTCGCGGTGCGAGACCATTATAGGATATTTCCCGTATTTGCGCAAGCAGATTCCGCAGGCGCTCTCCGCGCTCCCCGCGGAAGTCGACCTCTCTGCGGAAATCCGCCGATCATTCATCCGCGGATCATGATGCTGATCCGCTTATACACCAGCGCCGTGACGAGCGACACGATCGCCCCCTTCACCAGATTGAACGGCGCCACCGCCAGAAACACGAAAGTCCACACATTGGAAATGGCCGGGTTGATCTCCGCGCCCTGTTCAATGATCTGCTCAAGCGGCATGAAATTCGAATAAAACGGCAGCATGACCAGCGCGTTCAGCACCGCCCCCACAAGAGCCATGCAGACGGTTCCGACGACCATTCCGATGACCGCGCCTTTCTTTGTCCTGTTGAACTTATAGATCACCGCCGCCGGGATCACCAGCGAGCAGCCGATACAGACATTGGCAAACTCCCCCACGAACCCGGTCGATGTAGGCTTGATCACCAGCTTCACCAGGATCTTCACCAGCTCGATGACGGCCCCGGCCACCGGTCCCATGGCAAATCCGCCCACCAGCACCGGGATCTCGCTCAGATCCAGCTCATAGAACGCCGGCGCGATGAACGGCAGCGGGAACTCAAATAGCATCAGCACGGCGCCCAGCGCGCCGAACATCCCCATCAGCGTAACATGCTTCACAGACAACAGTTTCTTCTCTTCTCTCATGGCAACTACATCCTCCTTGAAAATGAAATGATCGTGCTAAGTTCATTCGCAAGTGGAACCGCGCGCCGCCTGCGCGGAAATAAAAAGCCCCGGGCAAAACAC
>CANQGA010000205.1 GCA_947600145.1 uncultured Lachnospiraceae bacterium
GCGTCAGCGTCAGAACCGGCTTCACGCCCGCGGACGCTGCCTCCCGCACCATCCATACATCGTCGGCGGCGGGCGGGATCAGACTGCCTTCCGCCGTAAAACCGTAGGAAAATACGTCCAGCTCCGTCATGTACGGCAGCGTCTGGTTCAGGACCCACCCGGAAATGAACGGATAGGCGTAACCGCATGACTCCGAAAGCCGGCGCTCCGCGCCGGAGGAACCGGAAACGCCGCCTGAGTCCTTCTCCCCGGAAAACAAAAGAAGGGCTTGCCCGACGGCAAGCCTGTAAGGATAAACCAGCTGATTGATATAAATGATCGACGATACGTCTGCACCGGTCGAACGCGCGATGGCGTCGACCGTGTCGCCAGGCCGGACTACATAGATCTCCATAGCCGCTCCCGCCGTTTTTAATCAGTATATGCGCCGTTTCCGGATTCTGTCACCGGACATACGGGCCGGGCTGAGCGCCGGGTCCCTCAGCCGTCCCCGGGCCTGCGGCCGTTCCGGGTCCCGCGGCTGTCCCCGGACCCGCGGCCCTTCCCGGGCCCCCGATCCTCCCCGGGCCCCCGATCCTCCCCGGGCCCCCGGTCCACCGGACCGGGAAAGTTCCGTCCGGCGACAGACCGTGATTGACGCCGTAAGAATCATAGACCTTGTCAAAGGTTCCGAACGGGGCCAGCGC
Source organism: uncultured Lachnospiraceae bacterium (assembly GCA_947600145.1). Classification (GTDB taxonomy): domain Bacteria; phylum Bacillota; class Clostridia; order Lachnospirales; family Lachnospiraceae; genus UBA3402. Next base: position 687 of record CANQGA010000205.1, read on the forward strand.
GATATAGCAGCGGCCGTCCCCATAGGTCCCGTAGAGGCGCATAAGCTCTGCCATCCGTTCTTTTTCGACAGCGACGCAGCCCATGGTGCCGTCCTCATTTTCTTCCTTGCAGTGAATAAACAGGGCGGATCCTTTGTACCGGATCGCTTCTTTATTGTAACCCATGTCCAGCACATAGACATACTGGGGCAGATAAGCCGCCGTTCCCACCAGCTCCCCGCTCTTCGTCAGGTCCTGACTCAGCTTATTGGTCTCTTCATCCCACACATAGCCTTCGTCCACCCGGATATAATTCTCCGGGAAGCCTTCCTGCGGCTCCTCCTGTCCGAACGGAGTATTCATCCGGAACAGGCCGATGGGCGTCGTCTCATCCCCTGCGGTCCGGTTATTGCTCAGGCCCCCGTAGCCCAGCCAGCCGTCCGTCTGAAACTGCTTCGTCCAGCCTTCCTCCGTCTTTACGTACGCGTGGACCTTGCACTCTGTATCGTAAGTCCCCTCCACGACCACAAGGACCGCCGCGTCCTCCGGCAGCTCAAACAGGTTCACATCAAAGGACTGCTCATAGACCTCTCCCTGCGGGCCCCTGGACAGTCTCCCCGCCGCGGATCCCTCAAGCGACGTGACAGCCGCCAGAGATACCGCGCAGGCCGCGCACAACAGGCATCGTTTCATAACAACTCTCTCCTCTCTTTCCGGGACAGGGCCGCCGGCATGTTCCGGAAAAATGATTTTCTCATTGTGTTCAAACCTCCGGTCTTCCGCGCCGGCACCGCTAACACCGGCAGAACAGATTATAGCCGATAACCATCATCGCAATGATAAATACCAAAAGCGCCAGAGATGTCGGGATCAGTACCTTCACCGCCATTCCGACGCCGACGCAAAACATGCAGAGCCCGCAGACGCGACGCATAATTCCCCCTGCTCGTTGATCTATGATATCCTATGCGTGACCGTCCTCCGCAATGACTCCAGGCCTATTTCCCGTCGTCACGCGCCATGGTCTCCGCCGCCTTCACAGCCTCCTCGGAGATCGGTCCGCCTACGCTGACCTTGCCGGAGGAGAAGCGGTTTACCAGATCAGGGATCATATCCAGGACCTTGTTCACCGTGTTCTGATTCTTGATATTTACCAGGCGGGTGGACCCGTTCTGGATCACCAGGATCGCGCTGGGACTCATTTTCGCGCTCATGCCGCCGGCTCCCCGGTTTTTGGCATTGGCGTCAAAAGCCCCGGCGGCCATGCCGCAGGACACATCCATGAGCGGCAGGATGACGGCGCCGTCCACGCGAACGGCATCGCCCACCACGGTCTTGGTCGTCACCAGTTTATCGATGCCGGAAAACAGGGCGTCGATGGAAGATGTGATCTGTTTGCTGCTGTCTGCCATATTAGTTCCCTCCACTTTCCAGGAATTTTCTTACCTTTTTAATTATTCTCCAGAGATTTCTGTCCGCAAGCACCCGGACTGCCAGCGCGGCCAGCGTCCCAAGGCGGACGCGGCCTTTCATCTGCAGATCCCCGTCGATCACCGCCTGCCCAAAATCCGGCGTGATCGTAAGCTCCGTGCCGTACAGCGCGTAAATGACGCTGCAGGCGGCAAGTACCTGTCCCGTCGTCGCCGGGTCGTCGAAGCCGAACGTGATCTGCCCCCCGGCCTTCCGCGGCAGAATATGGAAAAGCATCGCTTTCACCTGCCGCCAGACCAGCCGAAGCGTCTTCTGATTGTTCGGATCTTCCAGGAACCGCTGGACCCAGAGACGCTTTCTGTCCGCCAATTCCAGTTTATCACAGATTCCGGAGAACAGATACTCTATTTTTTCAATGATATCGTCGGGGACGCCGTCCTTAGGCAGCCCGCCGCCTTCGGCGGCTTCATCCGCCGGTGCGGCGCCGGAACCGGAATCCTCATCCGCCGATATGCCGCCGTATCCGGAGTCCTCATCCGCCGATACACCGCCGTATCCGGAGTCCTCATCCGCCAATACACCGCCGTATCCGGAGTCCTCATCCTGCTGCAGCTGCTCCTCAAGCGTCGGAAGCTGCGCCAGATCGATGCCTTCCTCTCCGAAGACGGGCGTCCCGGAATCTGCCTCGCCGGATATGCTCCCGGCGTCCTCCGCGGACATGGCTTTCACGGCTTCGTCTTCCCCGGAGCCGTCCCAGCCCTCTTCCTCCGGCAGCGGCTCCGGCAGATCCGGCCCGCCGTCTTCGCTGTCAGAACCGATATCAAGGACCCGAAAGCCGAAAAGCTTTGCCGTGACCTTAAGGCCGTCCTCATAGGCCGCCCGGACAGACACGGCATGCAAAAGCCAGGTCAGTCTTATCCCGCCTGACGGTCCGCCGTGCCAGCTCCCGCTTAAGCGGTAGCGAAGCGGAACAAGAAGCACCAGGAGCACCGCAGCGAGCAAAAGCCCCAGAAGGACCAACAGCACGATCCCTATGATCTTAAGTATCAACACCAGGATATGCAGCATCTCACCTCTCCCGATTTCCTACTATGTTCTCCGGTCCGCGCCGCGGTCAGGATTCCCGCGCCTTCGCCGGTCTCCGGTCTTTACGGATGCGGGACGTCTGTGCCGGCATGGTTCAGACCACGTTCCGCATCTTCAGATATTCCAGGATCCGGAAACCGCCGGTCTCCTGATACATTTCATTCACGATGCGGGCCGCCAGCTTAAGCGCCTCCTGGTAGCCCTGGGCAATGCCGAGGATCAGCAGCTCCTGATCCGCGTAATAGTCCTTCAGGATCGTCTCTGTCGGGTAGATATCAAGGATATTATTCCCGTTTGAAGGAGGCGTAATCACATAGACGCCGGAGCGGGGCTTCTTCTCCCGGATATCCTGAATGATCGCGAACCGGCGCCGTTTCGCCTTCGCGCCCATATACAGATGCTCATACCAGACGATCAAGTCTTCCCACTCCTCTCGATGATCTGCCCGCTTTCTTTCCCGCCGCGGAAAGGGCCTTCCGCCCGCGGCCGTCCGCTTATTCTATTCCTCCAGCAGTTCCCGCGCCAGAAGTTCCATGCACGCCTCGCGCTCCGCATAATCCGTGCAGGCCAGCAGGCTTTCGCGCACATATTCTTCCAGCTCGTTCACCGACTGAAACGTCATCGGCAGCTGAGCCAGGACGCCCGCCATGACGGCGCGCATCACGGCCTTGGGCATCCCCTGAAAAGATGCTTCCAGAGCCTCGCAGAACTGACGGCTCTTCTCTTCTACCCACTCCCGGTCCGCCGGTTCGGATCCCGCCGCTTTCTCCTCAAGCGGCGCGAACTCGCTGGCGGACATTAAGATCTCCATTTTCTTCAGGTCCGCGTCCGTCTCGTCTTCCTTAAACTGGATCCTCTCCATGGCAGATTCCTGAATGCCCTCCAGATCTTTCAGGGACTCGGTCAGCGCCTCGTCGATATCCGTAAGACCGTCCCTTTGGAAATGTTCCCGCACGCCGGCAGCCACATGGCGGAACATATCATTCTCCCACACGTCGATCATGGCCTCGTTCCGGCTTAAAAACAGTACATACAGGTCATTTAGCAGGCTCTCAAAAAGGATCTTTACATCCGCCTTATCCTGATAGGCCCTGACGGCGCGGTCCAGACGGAACCGGCAGTTCTCGTACCCGTCCCTGTCCATGTTCCTGTAATCCGCGTCCCGCAGCGCGAGATAAGCGGCCTCCAGCTCCGGATACTGCTCCGCTCTTCCCTCCGGCAGATCCACCATCGCGGAGGTGCGCAGCATATACAGAAGTCCTTCGATCCCGGACTTGTCAGCGCCGATGTAAGTGGTCAGCCTGTCCATGACCAGGCCGTAGAATTTCTGGCGGGTATAGCGGATGGGCAGCTGGGCCACCACGCTCCGCAGACAGCTGTCCAGGATCACCGCGTCCTCGGACGCGCGCAGGCGCTCCACGACTTTCGCGGCGAATTCCTCCGGCGTCTCCCTGGGCGCTTCCAGCTCCACGAACCGCCTCTCCAGCCGGTTCAGAACATACTCGTAAATCGTATAGCAGTCGGCGTAGGACGTCAGCGCCTCCATCTCCTTCACGGTCCGGCCGCGCAGCGCGTCCACCTCCGCCGTCCGGTCTTCTCCGCTTAAGAAACCGTCCAGCAGCTGTCCGAACTCTTCCTCGCGGGCGCGGATATCGTCCCGCGCCGCCGGGGATTCCAGCATCATTTCACAGAATGTATAGTAATTGAGCGCCAGCCGCGAAAACGCGCAGCGGTAGGCGGACGACATCAGTCTCTTTCTCTCATGGGTTTCCAAAACGCATGTCCTCCATGTTCTTTGTTTCTTCCGCGGTCCGCATTGACCGCACAACCCTTCCGACCACACGGATACTTACTTCGCGCAGCTCTCCAGAATGCAGCGCCGCAGCAGATCCAGCCCTTTCACAACGGCCTGCTCCCGCACCTTCTGCCGGCTGCCTTTGAACTGGTATTTCTCCACCTCGACCTTGTCCTTCATACAGCAGCCGATATAGACCAGGCCCACCGGCTTGTCCTCCTCGCTGTCCGGTCCCGCGATGCCGGTGACCGCCACGCAGGCGTCCGCGTCCGACGCGAACACGCCGCCGGTGGCCATCTCCTTCACGGTCTCCTTGCT
>CANQGA010000206.1 GCA_947600145.1 uncultured Lachnospiraceae bacterium
CTCTTTCGGGGGAAATACCCGCCGATCCGTATATTGCAGACCGCGCTTGCGCTGTCCGTATTCCTTTGTATGGCAGGATCCATGACCAGCGGCATCCTGCTTTCCCGTTATGTGTTTCGCCTGGATATACACAGTTTCAGCGCAGTTCTGCAGACGGTTCATATGCTCTCGGCTTATTGGGGATTCGTATTCCTGTCGCTGCACCTCGGACTGCACTGGCGCGGGATGATGGGTATGGCAGGGAAACTCACAAAAGAGCCATCGGAATTTCGAAAATGGGCGCTCCGCGGTATAGCGGCCCTGATCGCCGGGTATGGCGCTTATGCGTTCATAAAGAGGGATTTCGGAACCTATATGCTCCTGCGGTATCACTTTGTCTTTTTTGATTTTGAGGAATCGCGGGCCATGTTCCTGTTAGACTATGCCGCGATTATGGGGCTGTTCGTCTGCGTCGGGTATTATTTGGCTGCATTATTGCGAAAAAGCAGAACCAGGAGATAATGCTAATGGTCGAACCGCTGGTTATGCATCAAATCATCGAATACAGGAAGGATGCGCCATTCTAATGGACTTATGTGTTATTTATGCATAGGAAATTCAAGTATAAATGTTGCACCGCCGCCGGGCGTATCTTTTATAGATATTTTACCGTGATGCAGGTCCATGATGGTTTTGGCAATACTCAATCCCAAACCATAATGGTCCCTGGAGGAGGATTGAGATTTATAGAACCGATTAAAAATGTATGGTTTTTCTTTGTCGGGAATACCAACGCCATGATCGATGAAATGCAGTTGTAAATTCTCCTTTTCATTCTTTAATTTAAGAGTTATCAGGTCACTTGTATCAGAGTGCGAAATGGCATTATCTAACAGAATGGTCAGAAGCTGTATTACCAATGTCTTATCCAGCAGTACATCTTCTATTTCATTGTCGGGCAGTATGAACTTCATCTTTTTTTCATTTTCCAATAATAATGGTTGTGATAATTCATAGAATTCAGCGAGCAGACTTTCAAAATCAGCTGGTTGAAATTTGGTTTTCCATGTATTCGTTTCGCTTGATGCAATAAACAGGAGTGTCTTAACAATTTTATCCATGCGGATGCATTCTTGTTCAATAATGTGTCTGGCATTGGGCAGATTGCTGGTATTTGCAAGTGATATTACAGACAGAGGAGTTTTTAGCTCATGAGAGGCAGAAGCTATAAAGTGTTTCTGGCTCACCATGTTTTGGTCAATAGGCATAATGGCTATTTTAACAATGTATTTTCCCAGAAAAAAGAATGCTGCCAAAAGGAATGTTTCTAAAAAAATGTATTGAACTATCTGAGAGAATGAAAAAATTTTATGGTTTATCAGACACGCTGTGTATAATTTATACATTGTGCCGTTTGATGCGTTAATTTGTATATAAGACCATTTGAGTTTTTCTCCGTTAAGCTCTGTTGTCTCAAAAGAATACAGTTGGGGGCTGGCATTATTATGAATGGGATCTGTCTTAAAATAATGGTGCATTTGTTCCTGAATCTTTTCTTGAAATAAGTCTGAGGATATTTCAATTTCGGAAGAGCGGTAGGAGAAAAGGATGTTGTCATTCTCAGCTGTGGCCAATACCAGCATAGGGATATTGGCATTGTATTGTTCAATTGCCTTTTCGGAAATAGCAATGTTGTTTTGCAGCTGGAGAATCATGTTATTTGTGTAACTTTGAAACAACAATGATCTGTTGCTGATCGAAGAAGAATAATTATTATAAATCATAAACAGCGTAATGAAAGTAATAAAAGTTACAGAAGTTATATAGTATATCAAAAATATTTTTTTGTATAGCTTATTTATCATATTTCCTCGCATTCTGCCGTGTCTCCGGCTTACAATCAGGCGTTTGTGTTTTCGGAGGACACAAGCATATAACCGATTCCATAAACTGTCTGAATGGAAATGGTACTTTTTAATCGCTTTAGATGCCTGCGCAAAAAATAAATATAATTGTCAACATTATTGGATTCTACTTCAGCGGCAGGTCCCCATACGCAAGATAACAGCTGTTCACGCGAAAAGACTTTTGCAGGTTTTTTCAAAAACAATTCCATTAAGTAATATTCGGTTTTTGTCATGTTTACATTTTTATTATTACATTCTAAGGTGTGGCGCGACAAATCTAAAGTAAGATCGCCATAACGCAGGGAAGATTCAGGCTGTAAGCAATTCGGTCTTCTTAATATTGCTTTTATACGGACAATCAGCTCTTCTATGTGAAATGGTTTCGTGATATAGTCGTCTGCGCCAGCGTCGAACCCTTCAATTTTCTGTTGTAATTCCCCCAGTGCTGTCATAAAAATGACTGGGGTGGAAATACCGGAAGTGCGAATGAAATTTAAGATTGCGACTCCATTCATATCGGGCAGTATCCTATCTAATAAGATTACGTCATAAGCAGTCTGAGATACATTAAAAAGAGCATCTTTTCCATTTGAGCAGGAATCAACGATAAAATCATTTTGCGTTAATTGAGCGGTCAGTAATTGACTTAAATTTATATCATCTTCTACTAGTAATATTCTCATTTCTCTCCCATCTAAAATTCAGGAATTATTTGATAACCTTATTATAGGTGATAAATATCGAAAAATCATCTAATAAATAGTTAGATTTCTTAAAGACTTTTCGATAATACATATATAAAATGGTCTGCATAAAATATATTTGATCAATCGGAGGCTTATTATGGGAAACAACTGCTTGGAAAAAATGTTATGCATCTTATTGAGTATCATTTTAGTGGTGATGGTTTTGAGTGGATGCAGCGCGAAAACATATGATGTAATGGAATCTGAGAGTGCAGTCTCACAAGACTTATACACAGAGAAGGAAATTCCGCTGCCGGATTCTATACGTGAAGGGAATGTAACAATCGTTGGCTTCGAACAAAATAATAATCAGAACTTTGAACTTTTTTTGTATGATCTGAGCGAGGGGAAGTTTAGAGAATACGAATTATCCGGGGACGGTCAGTGGAATGAAGTACCTTGTGACTGGCTTAACAGCATACAGGAGGAAATACAATCTGGTCTCACACAGGTAAAATATAGAGATGGATGTTATTATGCTGTGTACGGCGAAACAAGCGGAAGGTTTCACCTGATTATCTCCACAGATGAGATAAATGCAGAAGAAATAGACATGCAAGGCTGGCATAAAGCAGAAAACGAGGATCATTATCCTGTGGTGAATAAAATAGCTGTATTGTCTAAGGATACGGTCGCAGCTACGCTAAGTGACGGAACCTGCCAGATTCATAGAAATGGAGAGCTGATAGGCAGTTTTAACGGTGGAGAAGTATATGTTCTTTCAGGATACGGTAAGTATGCTGCGCGGTATAATGATGGAAATACGGGTGTTTATCTGTATAATGTGGAACAAAAGGATATAGAAAAAGAAATACTGCTGACAAAACAATACCAAAATGTACCCCAGATTTTTATGGATGGGGAGAATCGTATCTTTTTGGTTGGAGATTTGGGAATTTTAGAAATAGACAGGGAGAGTGAAAAATGTGTGACCGTAGTTGCCGCGGAACAGACAATGCTCTCAAATGCAGCATATTTTCCGCTGTGGTTTGAGGAAAAGGATGGAACGATATATATTTTATTTACGAACCGGGATCAGACGAGAGGAAGGCTTGTTCTATATCAGCAGGATGATGGAAAGGATAATGCGTTATATCAGCAAGGTGATGGAAATGATAACGCATCGTTAGTCAGCACGAATGGCAATCAGCTGACAATTTATGGGTTATATGATAATGAGCTGATCAGAACAGCGGTCAGCGAGTTCAGATTAAATCATCCGGATATAGATATTATCTATGAGGTGGCAGAAAGCGCGGAGGGCGCGGTGACAGAGAGCGATCTGGTGCGCACTTTGAATGCGCGTATTGCAGCAGGAAACGGTCCTGACATTTTTGTTTTGGATGGTCTGCCGATGGATTCCTATGTGGATAGGGGGATTTTAGAAGATTTATCCGGGATGCTTTCTGAAACAGATGTGATTCCTAATATACAGACTGCTTATGAGAGCAGCGGAGAAATATATGCGGTTCCAGCCAGAGTCGGTTTGCCCATTATCATCGGGACACAAGATGTTATGAACAGGAGCAGCAGTTTAAGCAGTCTGGCTGATTATGCCAATCAGGCAGAACCACCCTATTTTGTTGAAGGTTCCGAATCATTTGAAACAGTGATTGAAAGCTTTTTGCCTTTTTATATCAACAGCGTAGTGAATGAAAACCATATTGATCAGGACAAACTCAGGATGTTTTTGGAGGATATGAAGAAAATATCGGATTCCGTAAATGCGGTTGAGATCACGGATTTTGATTCTTCGCATTCACCCAGAAGGTTGGCATACGGGCAGGTGTCTTTGGCGGTCTGCACAATGAAGGGAATGATTGACGACGAAGCTACGGAAATGATTGCATTTGCCAAACTGAAAGGAGATTATGTGGTCTATCAGAATTTATTTGAACCGTATGGCCTTTTGGGAGTGTATAAAGCAAGCGGGCAAAAAGAACTGGCGATAGAATTTGTAAAGACAGCGCTTTCCTATGAAGTTCAGGAGACGGAATATCGGCATGGAGGATTTCCGGTAAGCCTGTCAGCTCTTGAGAAATGGAGAGACACTGACAGTGACAGAGGCGGCGCTACCGGTGATCCTGATACTGGAATACAAATAAATTATAAATGGCCGGATGCGGCATCCAGAAACAGACTGTATGAAGAAATTTTGTCGTTGAAAACTCCAGTCGTATGTGATCAGATTGTCAGACAACGATTGGAAGTGTCTGCGGCCGCGTATTTGAAAGGAGAGATTACACTTGAAACTGCCGTACAGGAAATCGCAAACGAAGTGGACTTATATCTTCAGGAATAATACATGGGGGTTTTGGATGCTTTTGCCGAGTATCGTTGGAGTGGCTGTTTTTCATGTCATTCCTATGGCAGAGATGGTTAGGAGGTCATTCACAAATAACACTACAAAAGCATTTGTGGGATTCCAAAATTATATCAGCGTTATTGGCAATCCGTCTTTTAAACTGGCAGTGAAAAATACGATTTTATTTTTGGGATCCTGCATTCCTGTTTTGCTCTTTTTCTCGCTTTTGGCAGCCTATTTTGTCAGTAAAAAGAAGGATGATATCCGAAAAACAGTTATGTTAATACCTATGGCGATTCCAGTAGCAAGCATTGTTTTGGTATGGAAACTTATGTTTAGCAGA
>CANQGA010000207.1 GCA_947600145.1 uncultured Lachnospiraceae bacterium
GCGGCCCTCAGCGAGGACATCCAGGACACCTTCAACATGGTCTCCGTGGACGGCGACACCTCCACCAACGACACGGTCCTTCTGCTGGCCAACGGCATGGCAGGCAACGCGCCGATCACCGAAAAAGGCGCGGATTATGAGGCCTTTAAGGCGGCCCTTCACGATGTCAATGAGACCCTGGCGAAGAAGATCGCCGGCGACGGCGAGGGCTGCAAGGCCCTCTTCGAGGTGAAGATCGTCGGCGCTGAGACAAAAGCCCAGGCGGTAACGCTCGCCAAGTCGGTGATCACATCGAACCTGACCAAGGCCGCCATCTTCGGCCACGACGCCAACTGGGGCCGCATCCTTTGCGCCATGGGCTATTCCGGCGCGCAGTTCGATCCCGAGAAGGTAGACCTCTATTTCCAGAGCGCCGCCGGCCGTCTCAAGATCATTGAAAACGGCGTCGCCGTCGATTACAGCGAAGAAGAGGCCACGAAGATCCTCTCCGAGCCCGAGGTAACCGCCATCGCCGATATCAAGATGGGGGACGCCGCCGCCACCGCCTGGGGCTGTGATCTCACCTTCGATTACGTGAAGATCAACGCCGACTACCGCTCCTGAGTACGAATATCAGAGAATTGAAACTTTTTACACTGCATCCAGACGAACACGCAGCGGGAAGACGGCATATGATTCCCGCACAGACCATTCGAGACGCCGGTTCTTAGTGAACAGTGCCTCGCAAGAGGTGCTGTGAACTTAGAACCGCTGCGTCGAGACCTGAGCGCAAGCGTGTCTGTAAGGGAACATATGCCGTCTTCCCGCGGACCTTTCACGACTCATTTAACAAGCATAAACTCATTATTGACATTAATGTAGAAAGAGGTTACAGGGTATGAACTTAGACCAGAACATCATGCAGAAAGCCGCCGTCCTCGTCGAGGCGCTCCCCTACATCCAGCGCTTCAACCGCAAGATCATCGTCGTCAAATACGGCGGCAGCGCCATGGTCGACGAGGAACTGAAGCGCTGCGTCATCCAGGACGTGGTTCTTCTCAAGCTGGTCGGCTTTAAGCCGATCATCGTCCACGGCGGCGGCAAGGAGATCAGCAGGTGGGTGAACAAGGTGGGCATGGAGCCCCATTTCGTGAACGGCCTGCGCGTGACCGACGAGGCCACGATGGAGATCGCCGAGATGGTGCTGAATAAAGTGAACAAGAGCCTGGTCCAGCTGGTCAACGAGCTGGGCGTCAAAGCCGTCGGCATCAGCGGCAAGGACGGCATGATGCTGAAATGCGATAAGAAATACGCCGGCGGCGAGGACATCGGCTTCGTCGGTGAGATCAGGGAAGTGAATCCGAAGGTGATCTATGATCTGCTGGAAAAGGATTTCCTGCCGATCATCTGCCCCATCGGATACGACGACAATTATCTCAGCTACAACATCAACGCCGACGACGCGGCCTGCGCCATCGCCAAGGCGGTGAAGGCGGAGAAGCTGGCTTTTTTGACAGACGTGGAAGGGCTGTACCGGGATTTTAACGACAAGAGCACGCTGATCTCAGAGCTTCTGGTGGACGACGCGCAGAAGTTCGTGGACAGCGGCGCCCTGGGCGGCGGTATGCTTCCCAAGCTGCAGAACTGCGTGGACGCGATCCGGGAGGGCGTGTCGAGGGTGCATATCCTGGACGGACGGATCCCCCACTGCCTGCTGCTGGAGATTTTTACGAATAAAGGCATTGGAACCGCCATTCTTAACTCCGGGGAAGAGAGGTATTTCCACCCGGAGGAGAAGACGGTCGTCTCATAACATACGGAGGTGCGGCGCAATGAGCGTATTTGACGATACAAAACGGACCATAGAGAAGGCGGAGCAGATCCTTTACAAGACCTACAACCGGTTTCCGGTGATCTTTGACCACGGGAAAGGTGTCTTTCTCTACGACACGGAGGGAAAGAAATATCTGGATTTCGGCGCGGGCATCGCGGTCTGCGGCCTGGGCTATAACGACCCGGAATACACGGCGGCGCTGGAAAACCAGGCGGGGAAGCTTCTGCATATCTCCAACCTGTTCTATAACCAGCCGGCCATCGACGCCGGGGAAAAGCTTCTGGCAGCCTCGCAGATGGACCGCGTCTTCTTCACCAACAGCGGCACGGAAGCCATCGAGGGCGCGCTTAAGATCGCCAAGCGGTATGCCTATAACCGGGACGGTCACGGCGGCCATGAGATCATCGCGATGAAGCATTCGTTCCACGGCCGCAGCCTGGGGGCGCTGTCCGTGACCGGAAACGACCATTATCAGGAACCGTTCGCGCCGCTGCTTCCGGGCATCAGGTTCGCGGAGTTTAATAATCTGGACAGCGTGAGGGCGCTGGTCAGTGAAAATACCTGCGCCGTTATCATGGAGACGATCCAGGGCGAGGGAGGCATCTACCCGGCTTCGGAAGAGTTTTTGAAAGGTGTCCGCGCCCTCTGCGACGAGAATGATATGCTGCTGATCCTGGACGAGATCCAGTGCGGCATGGGCCGCAGCGGGGAAATGTTCGCCTGGCAGGGCTATGGCGTAAAGCCGGACGTGATGACCGTGGCGAAGGCGCTGGGGAACGGCGTGCCCATCGGCGCGTTTCTGGCCAGCGGCCGGGCGGCCACAGCCATGGTGCCGGGGGACCACGGAACCACCTACGGCGGCAATCCGTTCGTCTGCGCGGCGGCGGACAAGGTCCTGGAGATCTTTGAGACGAGAGAGATCGTGGCCCATGTGCGGCAGGTCGGCGCTTATCTCTGGAAGAAGCTGGATGAGTTTGCCGAAAAGCACGACTGCGTCGCGGATCACCGCGGCAGGGGTCTGATCCAGGGCCTGGAATTTGACCGGCCGGCGGCGCCCATTGTCAGCAGGGCGCTTCTGGAGAACCAGCTGGTGCTTATAAGCGCCGGGGCCAACGTCATCCGGTTCGTGCCTCCGCTTGTGATCACGGAGGAGGACGTGGACTGGATGATCGAGAAGCTGGAGAAGTCGCTGTAGCTATCTGCGGCGGGAAGGCCGCCGGGAGAGGAGATTCTATGTCTGATATTCTGACGATCACAAGCGAGCATGTGTCGGGGATCCTGACGCAGGACGCCGCGCCCGCGGCGCGTTGCGGAGACGGGGATACGGTGATTTTTGAGACGCGGGACTGCTATGACGACGCGGTGGTAAGCGAGGAGCGGCCGCTGGGTGACAAGGCGGACCCGATCGAGAATCCGGCTACCGGGCCGCTGTATGTAGAGGGAGCCGAGCCGGGCGACGTGCTGAAGGTGGAGATCCTGGATATCCGGCTGCGGGACTGGGGCGTCATGCGCTCCTCGACCAAGTGCGGCGTGTTCCATGAGGATTTCACGGAGCGGACGGCGCGGATCTTCCCGATCCGCGGAGGTGCAGATGAAAGTGATGCGGCAGGCGCTAAAGGAGCCGGCAGCGCGGCGGACGGCGGCAGCGCGGCGCAGTACATTCAGTTTGACGACAGGCTGGCGATCCCGCTGGATCCGATGATCGGCGTGATCGGCACGGCTCCCGCCGGCTGCGGCATTACCACCGACACGCCCCACAGACACGGCGGCAATATGGACTGCCGCAGGATCGTGAAGGGTTCCGTTCTCTATCTGCCCGTCAACACGCCGGGGGGCCTGCTTTCCATGGGCGACCTTCACGCGCTGATGGGCGACGGCGAGGTGTTCATCTGCGGCCTGGAGATCGCGGGCCGGGTGACGGTCCGCGTAAGCGTGGTCAAAGGCGGCGCGGCCGCGATGCTTCCGACGCCGTTTCTGTCCTGCCGCGGCCGGGTGATGACGATCCAGTCCGCGGGGACGCTGGACGAAGCCGGAGATAAGGCCGCGAAAGCCATGAAGGAGTTTGTGAAGAAGGCCGCCGGCAAAGACAATCTCGAGGCGGGGATGCTCATGTCCCTGCTTTCCGACATGGCTGTCTGCCAGGTGGTGGATCCCCTTAAGACCGTGCGCGTGGAGTTCCCGCTGGATGTTCTTGAAACGTATGGATACCGTCTGCCTTAGATAAGTCTGCCGCAGACGGTTTTTCTTTACTATACATTTTGTTCAAACCGTGCTATAATAATTCTGATCGGTTTCCCGCCGCGGGGGGAGGAAGAAAGCGCGCGGGAACTATGACAGAATAACTGATTTGGAGGATACTCCGGATGAATAAAAAGACTGCCAGATTTCTGATCGCCAGTATCGCGCTGGTGGCCGTGCTCTGCGTGTTTATCTTCGCCTATCAGACGGAGTATATGAACAGGAAGGGCGCCGAGACGATCAGCGAGATCGGCGAGATCTATATGTCGGGATTAAGCGAGCGCGCGGCGGCCCATTTCCAGACGACCGTGGAACTCAGGATGTCCCAGGTGTCCGCGCTGGTGGACTCCGTCTCGCCCGACAGCAGCGCCAGCGACCGTTCGATCCGTGTATCCCTGAATTACCATGCCAGGGCCAGGGGTTTCGATCATCTGGCTTTCTACGGAGCCGACGGAACCTTTGACATGCTCTACGGAGATCTGGTGGAGGTGTCGGGGAAGGACGGCTTCTTTAATTCCCTGACGAAGGGCGAAGAGAAGATGGCCGTGGGCTACGACAGCACCGGTGAGGAAGTGCTGATCATGGGAGTCCCGGCTGCCTATACTATGGAGAACGGGGAGAAGAGCATCGCCCTGGTGGCGGCCCTGCCGGTCTCCTATATCAGCGAGACGCTGTCTTTAAGCTCCGGCGATACCAGGATCTATTATTTTATCATCCGCAGGGACGGAAGCTTCATCCTGCGGGATATCGGCGTGGAGGACGAGACGTATTACGACCGGGTGAGGAGCCGCTACGAGAGCATCGGAGGCAAGACCGCCGACGAGTATCTGACCCAGCTTGACGCGGCCATGGACGCGCGGAAGAATTACACGACGGAATTCGTGATAAACGGCGAGCGGCGTTTCCTGTACTGCAGTCCGCTGGCCTATTCCGAGTGGTACCTGATACTGTTCATGCCTTACGGCGTACTGGATGAGGCGGTGAACAGCCTGGGCGGCTTCTGGGGCCAGGCGGCCAGGACCGGCTGCGTGGTCCTGCTGGTCGCCATGCTTCTCCTGTTCGCCTGCTATTACTATATGATGCACCAGCAGATGAAGGAGAACGAGCAGGCCAGGCAGGCTGCGGAGCAGGCGAATAAGGCCAAGAGCGAATTCCTTTCCAATATGAGCCATGATATCCGCACGCCCATGAACGGCAT
>CANQGA010000208.1 GCA_947600145.1 uncultured Lachnospiraceae bacterium
ACGGCCTTCTGTGCGGTCTGGCGGGGCCGCTGCTTTCCAGCCTGTTCACCGGCATGCCCGCGGCGGCGTATCTTCCGCCGATGATGGTGGAGTGCGCGGTATACGGCTGCGTGTCCGGACTTCTGACCTGGCTTGTCCGCACGAAACATGTTTTTGCGGATCTGTATATCAGTCTGATCGGCGCCATGCTCTCGGGCCGCGTGATCGCCGGTCTTGCACGTGCGCTGATCTTTTCGGGCGGCAATTATTCCATGGCGGCATGGGCGGCGGGGTATTTCGTCACTGGACTTCCCGGCATTGTGATCCAGCTCATCCTTCTGCCGGCGATCGTGACCGCCCTGATGAAGGCGCGGCTGATCCCCGCCCGGTATCCGGAGGCGCGCAGGAATGAATAAACAGTCGGTGATCCGTTTTTTTGACCGGCTGGCGCCGGAATGGGACGCGGAGATGGTGCGCTCGGATGAGATCATCGGCGTGATCCTGGACAACGCGAACGTGACGGAAGGGAAGCATGTGCTGGATGTGGCCTGCGGTACAGGCGTTCTGATCCCGGATTACCGGAAACGGCGCGCCGCTTCCGTCACTGCCATAGACATTTCTCCGGAGATGGTGAAGCTCGCGAGGGAGAAATTTTCGGGTGAGGAAATCACGCCGGAGAGTACTGCGCCGGAGGAGGAGCGGCCGGAGAGTACTGCGCCGGAGAAGCAGCGGCCGGAGAGTACTGTTCTTGAGAGACCTGCGCGGACGCAGGTTCGGATTCTGTGCGGCGATGTGGAGGAGACGGATTTTGACAGGAGATTCGACTGCGTTGTGGTCTATAACGCGTTTCCCCATTTTCCGGATCCGGAACGCCTGATCAGGCGTCTGTCGGATCTTCTGGTTCCCGGCGGGACACTGACGGTCGCCCACGGCATGAGCCGGGAGAAGATCAACGCCCATCACTCCGGAACCGCCGTCCATGTCTCCGTGGGCCTTATGGAAGCGGAGAAGCTGGCTGATATTTTCAGGCGGTATCTTACCGTGACCGCAGTCGTCTCGGATGAGAGAATGTATCAGGTGGCGGGGACAAAACAGGCTGTTATTCATTGACACCGCAGGGGCGGAGATGGTATGATAGAGACAGCTGTGAAAGGAGTTTTTGCGGGGTTTCTTTAGAAGGCGGGGATGAGTTTTGGAAATGCTTAAGGAGTGGGCGGTCATCATGCTGACGGGACAGTATATGTACGCTTATTACCAGACGGGGGATCCGGCGCGGCTGGGAGCGCAGGTCATCAGCGGCATTGGTTTCCTTGGCGCCGGCAGCATCATGACGAGCCGGAGGCTTGAGGTGCGGGGCCTTACGACGGCGGCCGGCCTGTGGGTCGCGGCCTGCATCGGCCTGGCCATCGGGATCGGTTTCTATTCCGGCGGTCTTCTGGGTACTCTGGCTGTCTATCTGACCGTGTCATGGCTGAAGCCGGTGGCCTATCATTTCTCGCGGGAACGCAACAGCTTCGGGCTTTTCATCGAGGTGCAGGCGGCTGCAGCACGATCATTTCCGTGAGGCTGCCGCGGATCAAGAATCCGGATGAGATCGTTGAGATCCTGTCCATCGAGAAATATGTGAAAGTGGTGCGCTTCATTAACTACTGTACGGACTGAGCGCAGGCAGAACAGGAACGGAAAATTCAGGAATGTTTCCCTCCCGCTCCCACATATATTGTGGGGAGCGAGGAGGGATTTTTATATGGTGAAAAAAGACGAGCTTCTGAAGATATTCGCGGGTCCCGTCCGGGAGCTGCTGGGAAAGGCGGAGCCCGACTGGGAGAAGGTGCAGGAGATCCGGCTGCGGGCGGGCCGGCCGGTGTTCGTGGTGAGCGGCGGAACGGAATATATGCTGACGGAGGAGGGTCTCAGGAGGACGGCCCTGCCGGGATCGGGACGGGGCCCGGCGCAGGCGTACCGGGCGACGCCGCAGGATCTGCGGGAGACGCTGGAATACGTGAGCAGCCATTCTCTCTACGCGTTTGAGGAGGAGATCCGGCAGGGCTTTCTGACGATCCGGGGCGGGCACCGGATCGGTCTGGCGGGGAAGACGGTCACGGATGAGAGAGGGATCCGGACGATCAAATACATTTCCTTCCTGAACGTGCGGCTGGCCCATCAGGTGCGGGGCTGCGCGGATAAGGTCATGCCGTATCTGTCTGAACGCGGACAGGCGCTTCACACGCTTTTCGTATCGCCGCCCCGCTGCGGCAAGACCACGCTCCTTCGGGATGTGATCCGGCAGATGTCGGGGCGGCATACGGTCGGCGTGGTGGACGAGCGCTCGGAGCTGGCGGCCTGCTGCCAGGGGATCCCGCAGAACGACCTGGGCGACCGCACGGATGTGCTGGACTGCTGTCCGAAGGCGAAGGGAATGATGATGCTCGTCCGGTCCATGTCGCCGGAGGTGGTCGCGGTGGATGAGATCGGGGGCCGGGAAGATGTCGACGCCATGCGGTATGTGATGAACTGCGGCTGCAGTGTGCTTGCCACGGTTCACGGCGACAGCCTGGAGGACGTGGCCGGAAAGCCGGCCCTGGGAGAAATGGTCCTGGGAGGGATGTTTGACCGCTGCATTGTCCTGAGCAGCCGGAAAGGCGCGGGGACGGTGGAGGAGATCCGGGACGGGGCCGGAAACTGTCTGTACCGGGAAATAGGACCGCAGCCGGATAAACGGACGGAAGCGGGGCGGGAAGGAGGTTTCTTATGATCTGGCTGCGGATAGCGGGCTGCGTGCTTGTGACGACATCGTGCGGGGCTTTGGGCGTCCTGAAGGCGCGGCAGTGGCGGATCCACCGGCAGATGCTCGAGCGGCTGCGGCGGATGGTCTATCTTCTGAGGGGAGAGATCCTCTACGCGATGTCGCCGCTTCATGAGGCGCTGGAACGGGTCGGAAGGAAGTCGGACGGACCGGCGGCCGTATGGTTCTGCCGGATGGCGGAGCGGCTCAGACGGCAGGACGGGGAGACATTTTCCGGGATCTGGAAGGAGGAGCTGGACAGGCAGGCGAAGGCGATGCTTCTGTCGGCGCGGGAACAGACGGAGCTGGCGGAATTCGGGGAGCATCTGGGCTATCTGGACGTGGGGATGCAGGAGCGGACCATCGCGCTGTATCTGGAACAGCTTGATCTGGCTATCGGATTTCTGCGGGAGCATGAGCCGGAGCGCACCCGGATGTGTACCTGTCTGGGGATCATGGGAGGAATGTTTCTGTCGGTGCTCTTATGCTGACGGTGCCGGACGGACGCGGAAATGATCCGGCAAAAAGGAGGTTCGTATGGAAGTCAATCTGATATTTCGGATCGCCGCGGTGGGAATCCTGGTGTCGGTGATCTGCCAGGTACTGAAGCACAGCGGCAGGGAGGAGCAGGCGTTTCTGACCAGTCTGGCCGGACTGATCCTGGTGCTGTTCTGGATGGTGCCGTATATTTACGATCTGTTCGAGACGATCCGGGATCTTTTCGCGCTGTGAGCGGCCCTATAAGGACAGGCAGGTGATGACATGACGGTGATATCCATAGCCGTGATCGGGATCGCGGCGGCGCTTCTGGCGACCCAGTTTAAGGCTGTGAAGGGGGAGTACGGAGTTTATCTGGCCGTGGCCGCGGGCCTGGTGGTCTGTTTTTACAGCGCCGGGAAGCTGGAGACGGCGGCGGATACATTTGCGAAGATAAGGTCTTACATACGGCTGAACAGCGTCTATCTGGACACGCTGCTGAAAATGGTGGGCATCGCCTACATCGCGGAGTTCGCGTCCGGGATCTGCAAAGACGCGGGGTTTGGCTCGCTGGGAAATCAGATCGAGATATTCGGAAAGCTGTCGATCCTGGCGGTCAGCATGCCGATCCTGCTGGCGCTTCTGGAGACGGTGCGGGAGTTTCTGTCATGAGGAGCGGTTGGGCCGGGAGGCGCGGAAAATTCGCGAGGAGCGGGGAAGCCGGGAGGCGCGGGGAAACCATGAGGAGCGGAGGACGGCGCCGGGCTGCGCGGAGTTTCCTGGCGTTTCTGGCAATATTCGCCCTGCTGTGGTGCAAAGAGGCGGCCGCTTCGGAGAATGATATGCCCGACGGCTTTGCGGATATCCTGGACAGGCTGGGGCTGGAAGAGGCGGAGGAATACGTCCGGGCCGGTCAGGGGGATGCGGCGCCGGGGCTGACGGATGTCGTCCGGAAGCTGGCAACAGGGGATCTGGAAGGACTCGGAGAAGAGATGATTGCCGTTGTCAGGCGGACGCTGCTCGCGGAGATCAGCGCGGGCGGAAGCCTGATTTGGCAAATCGTCCTTCTGGGGATCCTGGGAGCTGTGTTTGCCAATTTTTCCAGCGTGTTCTCGACGAGCCAGATCTCGGAGACCGGCTTCTATGTGACTTATCTGCTGCTTTTTACGTTTCTCACCGCGGCCGTCGGCGAGAGCATGTCGGTGGCGGCGGAGACGGTGGGAACGATCCTCGGCTTCATGAGGGTCCTGATGCCGGCTTATTTTCTGGCTGTAGCTTTCGCGGGAGGGACTGTGTCATCGGCCGTCATGTATGAGACGGCGATGTTCGGCATGACGGCGGGCGAGTGGACGCTGAACGCGGTCATGATCCCTCTGGTGCGGGTCTGGCTGATCCTGGCCCTGGCAGGCAATCTGACGAAGGAAAATATATTTTCGAAGCTTACGGAGCTGGTGGGGCAGGCCGTCGGCTGGGGGATGAAGACGCTGCTGGGCCTGGTGCTGGGCCTGCAGCTTCTGCAGTCGCTGGTGCTCCCCTATGTGGATTCCGTGAAAAACGGGGCTGTCCGGAAGATGGTGGGTCTGATCCCCGGCGTGGGTCAGGGAGCGGCCGCGGCGGCGCAGATGTTTCTGGGCGCGGGCGTACTGATCAAGAACTCGGTGGGAATGGCCGCTGTGATCGTTCTGGCGGTGATGGCCGCGGTTCCGGTGGTGAAGCTGGTGATCCTGGCGGCGCTTTACCAGTTCGCGGCCGCCGTGATGGAGCCGGTCTGCGATAAACGGGTTCTTGCCTGTGTCGCGGCGGCGTCCAGATGTCACAGGGAGCTTCTGCGGATCGTGGTCACGGCTCTGCTGATCTTTGTCGTGACGATCGCCATCGCCTGCGCGGGGACGAACGCGGCATATCTGGCGTGACGGGGCGACGGGGCGACGGAGCGACGGGGCGGCCGCGGATCCGTCCGCGGGAATTAGCTGCGGAACAGAGGGTATGCCCGTCCGCGGGAA
>CANQGA010000209.1 GCA_947600145.1 uncultured Lachnospiraceae bacterium
CATGATATTTCTTTTTTTGTACCTGCCTGACGTGCCCGGCTCCGCATAAGGGATGCCCAGATAATCGATGCGGCCGTCCCGCTCATAGCCTCGGACAGCGCCGGATGTGGTGGTGACAATGTGTTCTGTCATGTGTGTTCCCTCCTTCTTGTTACGTTCTGATTTGTAATCTTGCCTGCATTATTGAGATTCTGCTTAATTTTGCGATTCTTCAATGTTATGACTTATAACGGCCTGCCTCGCAGTCTGTCCTGCCTCTGCGAACATCATGCCCGATATAACCTAAATTTTCAAACAACCTAACTCAAATTTCTATACGAATGGTTATAGTCGTTCGAGCTCAGCCGCCGCCCGATCGCTTCCAGATCCGCGCCGCTTCCGGTCATCTCCTGAATCGCCAGCGCCCGCTTCCGCGGACGGCAGCCGTCCTCCGGATCGGTAAAAAGTCCGAAATAGACCTCCGTCAGCCCGCCGATCTGATTGTCCTCGATCCCCGCCCGCCGCAGCATCGCGTTCTCGTTGAGAAGCCGGAAATTGTGCAGCGTCCGCACGTAAGGCAGCTCAGAGGCGATCTGCAGAAGCTTCCGATTGTAGCCCGCATAGCGCTCTTCCAGTCCGGCGTCCCCGCAGTCGGTAAAGCCGGTCTCCGTCAGAAGCACCTGCTTATGGCCGTCGCCGTATTTCTTCATCACCTTGTAGGCAGCGTCGTTAAAGCTGCGCCAGAGCTCATCCGGCTCCTGTACATTTAAGAACAGGTCCGCGTCGCTTTTTACCTCCCGGTTGGTAAATACATACGGGTGCCAGGCCACCAGGTCGAAATAATCATCCGTGTTGTCGGACCAGAACTCCCCACTCTTGATCCGGCGGTAGATCTTATCCAGCGTCCAGGCCACGCCGTACATCACCGGCAGGAAATCCGGCATATCTCCGCCCAGTCCCGGCGTGGACAGCGCCGGCGAAAAGCTGGCAGCCTTCGCCTTCGGATTGGCGCGGCGGCTGCCGCGGACCGCGAAATACATCATATCCACGGCGATGTCCGCTTTCTCATCCGCAGTGAACGGATGGCTCATATCGCCGTCCAGGAAGCCGTCCGGGTGCAGGAACGCGTTCAGGTTCCACTCATTTCCCACCTCCCAGATATCCACCTGCGGGAACATGGAGACCATCGTGTACCAGGACTGTTCCAGCATTTCAAGGGCCTGTATGTAGAGGCTGCCCGGCGTCAGATCCCGCGGCGGCATCGCGTGGCCCGCCCTCTGCTTACAGCCCTCCGGCAGGAACCACTCGTGGCTCATGGCCGTGACCTCGATATCCAGCTCCTTTGCCCGATCAAGCAGGCGGCGGTGCATTTCCACCTCTTTCTGATTGGGCGTGACCGGATCCACAAGCAGTTCTGTCAAATGCATCCACGAGCGGTAGGCCCGGCAGCCCAGCCCGGCCACCAGATCCAGATACGCCGCGGCGTCAATGCCCTGGTCCCGCTGACGCTGGATCAGCGGCTCGCCTACGCCGTAGAACCGCCCGTTCATGCTTTCTCCTCCACGCCGGTCCGCTTATCTTCTCCAATCTCAAAAAACAGAATATGCAGCCCGTCCGCCATATCATGTCCTTCTCCCACGAACTGGTTCCGGTGCAGATAAGGCGCCAGCGCCCTGCTGTCCGTATAGAAAGTCGGCACCGTATGGAACGGCATGGTCTTCGCCGCGTCGTCGAACCACCCGTTATTCTCCACATAGATGCGGCAGGGCTGCCCCTCCGCGTCGGTACCGGTCATCAGGTACCGCGCTGACATATGACGCACTCCTGCGGCGCTGACGATCTGCGTGTCCACCCCGCAGGGTTCCACGATCCCGCGGAAAATGTCACAGTCAACGGAACCCTTAAAGGGAACCATCAGTACCTCGGCATTCTCGCCCTGCATATGTACCGCCGGCCCATTGGCCTCGATCTTGATATCCAGAATCGGTGTCTTGTCCATAACTGCCTCCTTGTTTTGTTTGATATCATTATAAATGACGTCCGGTCGGCCGGTCTGTCCTTATTTTAACTATTTTATTCTTATTTTGTTCCATTTGCTCAGGAATTGTGATATGATATTCATAGATATACATTCTCATCATTTTTCAATTGTACAGATACGGAAGATCAAAACAAAGAAGAAAACGGAGGTTCCCCGCCATGCGTGAAAGCAATATCCGAATCCTGGGCAGCGTAATTAAAGTCGATCTGGTCTACGAAGGCCCGGACGGCTTACTGATCCCATTTTTCGACACCGTCGCAGAAAGCCCGCTGATGCAGTCGGAACGGCTGCGGGACATTATGCGGAAAGGCACCTCCGGACAGACGGAGCCGTTTCTGCGCCGCAGCAGCTACGACTGCTATTTCGCGGGTCTGCGGGCCGAAGGCGGATACCTCTACATGGGCCCGATGCCCCACGAACGCTTAAGCGCCGTGCGCCGGCGGCAGATGTACCGCGCCTACGGCATTGAATCCGACGGTCTTAAGGTGCTTCCGGTCTTCACGCTGCCTGAAATCCGCGACATGATCCTGCTGGCCAACACAGTCCTCGGCAACGCGAACCTTGAAAATGAAGACCTGCTGCAGCTCAACCGCATCGTCAGCCGTAGCGAGACGCGGGAAAAGCAGGACCAGACGCGGTTCCTGCTGAAGGAAGAGGAGGAAAATGACGACTCCTCCTACCGCCACAGCTATCATGAAGAACAGCTTCTGATGCAGGCGATCCGGGAAGGCCGGACGCAGGAAGCCGTCCGGCTGGCGGAGAGCATGGACCGGGACAGCGGCCGCCTGGCGCAGCAGACCGCGGCGCATCACCGCAACCTGGCTATCGTCGGCATCACCCTCTGCTCCCGGGCGGCCATCGAAGGCGGCGTTCCGCCTGAGACCGCCTACCGGCTCAGCGGCTACTATATCCAGAAATGCGACAACGCCCAGGATCCCGCCCATATGCTCCTCTACCGCAACCGCGCCATCGAGGAGCTGAGCGGCCGCGTGGCGGAGAAGCTGAATCACGCCAGAGGCTCCAATTATCTGGAGCGGGCCAGGGATTATGTGCGCAAGCATTACCGGGAGAAGATCTACCTGGATAACATCGCCGAAAGCCTTGGCATCAGCCCCAGTTACCTCTCCCGGCTCTTCAAAAAGGAGAGCGGCCAGTGCCTGCAGGATTTCATCAACGAAGAACGCGTCTACCGCGCCTCCAACCTGCTTATGTATTCCGATTTCTCCCTGCCGGAGATCGCCGCCTATGTGGGATTCCCCAACCAGAGCTATTTCGGCAAGATCTTCCGGCAGTTCAAGAACATGACGCCGAAGAATTTCCGCGACCGCTACCGCGCCGCGGAGGCGCCGGATGAATGATGCGGAACGGCCAAATTACGTATTGATAAGTCTGTGATTTTCATGTATAATATCCATTGAGAAGTTTTATACTATTTATAGTCAAGTTCTCAACGGAG
Source organism: uncultured Lachnospiraceae bacterium (assembly GCA_947600145.1). Classification (GTDB taxonomy): domain Bacteria; phylum Bacillota; class Clostridia; order Lachnospirales; family Lachnospiraceae; genus UBA3402. The sequence continues at coordinate 3,477 of CANQGA010000209.1, forward strand.
AGGATAATATGGAAATTAGACGCGATCTGTATCTGCAAAAAATCATTTCATATATGTGGGACGGCCAGGTAAAGGTTATTACGGGCATCCGCAGATGCGGGAAGTCCTATCTGCTTACGACTATTTTTAAGAACTTCCTGCTGCAAAACGGCGTAAGCGCAGATCATATTCTTTTTTATGCCCTGGACCTTGCAAAGGATATTCGCTATCGGGATCCCCTTGAACTCGCGGGTGCGGTACGGAAAATTGTCGAGAAAACATCCGAGCGCTTCTATCTTTTTGTGGACGAGATTCAAATGTCCGACGAAGTGCCGAATCCGTATAATCCAGGCGGAAAGCGCATTACTTTTTACGACGCGTTAAATGATCTTAATTCTCTGCCCAATCTCGACATTTATGTGACCGGCAGCAACTCGCGTATGCTTTCAAGCGATATTCTCACCGAATTCCGCGGGCGCAGCGACGAGATCCGGGTGCGCCCGCTGAGCTTTTCCGAGTATTATGCTGCCGTCGGCGGAGATAAAGCCGAGGCGTTCGAAGAATATGCCTTTTACGGCGGAATGCCGCTGATCCTATCGCGTCCCGATGAACCGGCAAAGATGGATTACTTAAAATCGCTCTTTTCGGAGGTATACATAAAGGACATTGTCGAACGCAAAAAGATCAAAAGAGAGGATGTTCTTTCGGCGATATTGGATCTGATCTGCTCATCGGTCGGCTCTCTTACAAATCCCAATAATATCGCCAATGCGCTCAACTCGAAGCGGCGGCTGTCGGGAGAGGACACGGTAGCGGCTAATACCGTAACGACGTATATCTCACATCTCGCCGACGCATATCTGTTTGAGGAATGCCGGCGCTTTGACGTGAAAGGCAAAGATTATTTTGACTATCCGAACAAATACTATTGTAATGACGTTGGTTTAAGAAATGCACGAATTGGTTTTCGTCAGCAGGAAATGACGCACATAATGGAAAACATTCTCTATAACGATCTGCGTATCCGCGGCTGCTCGGTGGACATCGGAATTGTATACGGAACCGAAAAGAATAAATCGGGACGTCAAGTCCGTGTTGCAAGAGAGATTGATTTTGTCGCGGCAAAAGGCGGCAAAAAGACCTACATTCAATCAGCTTATGCTTTAGAAACGGAAGAAAAATCCATCGCCGAAAACAAACCTTTTTCCCTGACCGGCGACTCGTTTCCGAAAATCATTGTGCGCCACGACATCCGAAAACGCTGGTATGACGAAAACGGCGTCCTCAATATCGGAATAATAGATTTTCTCCTTGATGAGACAATTGTCTGACTGCAGCGCCTCGCTGTCGATACTATCGCGATGACGAGGCGCTTGTTTCCATGCAGGCAAGGTGCCAGTGACGCCCTGCTTGTATTTCTAAAAATTGTTTGCAAAAAATCATAAAAACCTCTTGACCTTCCACCTTCTGGAAGGTGTATGGTCGAATCAGCATCAGAGACAGAAAGGCGGCGCGGCAATGAAGATCAATCAGGTGGAGGAACTGGCGGGCATCGCGAAGAAGAACATCCGCTTCTATGAAGAGGAGGGCCTTCTTACCCCGGGACGCAATCCCGCCAACGGCTACCGGGAGTATTCCCTGGAGGACGTGGCGCTCCTTAAGAAGATCCGGCTCCTGCGGAAGCTATCGGTCCCCATCGGGGACATCCGGGACATGGCTGGCGGAACGCTTTCCTTAGACGACTGTCTGGAGAGGCGTCTTGCGGCCCTGAACCGGGAGGA
>CANQGA010000210.1 GCA_947600145.1 uncultured Lachnospiraceae bacterium
ATAACAAGGAGGAGAACACGAGATGATAGGAAAGATCACATCATCACGCATCACGCTTGACAACGGCTACAATTTCAGCCGTGTGATCAACGGCGGCTGGCAGCTGTCAGCCGAGCACTGCCTGAAGGGGCAGCTGGACATCGACGACGCGGTAAAGGCGTTTCATATGCTGAGGGAGCGGGGACTGACGACCTTCGACTGCGCGGACATCTACACCGGAGTGGAGGAGATCCTGGGACGGTTCGTCAATGAACTGCGGGCCACAGGCAATTACACCCACGACATGATCCAGATTCACACCAAATTTGTACCGGATTTAAACATTCTGGATCAGGTGGATTTCGCGTACACGGAGAAGGTCGTGGACCGGAGCCTTAAGCGCATGCACCGGGACTGCCTGGATCTGGTGCAGTTCCACTGGTGGGATTACGATGTGCCCGGGATGATGGAGACGGCCTTTGATCTGGTGAAGCTTCAGGAGAAGGGCAAGATCCGCAACATCGCCATGTGCAATTTTGATACGCCCCATCTGAAAATGATGATCGACGCCGGCATCCACGTGGTCTCCAACCAGACCCAGTACTCCCTCTTCGACCGGCGGCCGGAGCGGGCGCTTCTGGAATACTCGCGGCAGAACGACGTCTACTGCTTCTGCTACGGCGCGCTGTCCGGCGGCTTCCTGGCGGAGCGGTGGATCGGCGTAAAGCGCGAAGATTTCGAGCCGGAGACCCGTTCCCATGTAAAATATCTGCAGATCATCGAGGATTCCATGGGCTGGGACGGCTACCAGAAGCTGCTGCTGTTCCTGAAAGACATCGCCGACAGGCATCAGGTCAGCATTTCCAACGTGGCGGTCAAATATATCCTGGACCAGCCGGGCGTCGGCGCGGTCATGGTGGGCTGCCGCAACAGCAAGCATGTGGAAGACAACGCGCGGCTGGCGGAGTTCGATCTGACGGACGAAGAGCTTCAGAGCATCCGCGATTTCATTTCCCGGTACCCGACGCCGGAAGGCGAACCGTTCACGCTGGAGCGGACGCCCGGATCGCGGTACAGGAACATCATGAAAATGAATCTGAATAAGGCATAAGGAGATAGATTGAAAATGAAACAGCAGGAAACCAAATTACAGTTCCGCGGAGGCGTCGCGTTCTCGCTTGTCCCCGTGGTGATCTACGTATTCTTCTGTGTGGTACTTTTCATCGGCTTCAAGGCGTTTAATATGGAAGCGCTGGCGGTGGGCGGCTTCCTGGCGCTCCTCGTGGGCGGCCTGTTCTGCACCAGCTATTCCGACTTCTGGGACAGCGTCATCGGCGGCATCTCGTCGGTCACGTCCGTCTCCGTCGTCGTCATCCTTCTGCTGGTGGGCATGTTCAGCCAGCTGATCAAGACCTGCGGCCTGTCCGGCGGTTTCGTCTGGATGGCCAACGCCCTCGGCATGAAGGGCGGGATCTTCGTGGCCTTCACGTTCCTGGCCACCTGCGTCGTCTCGACGGCCACCGGTTCGTCCATCGGCACCATGTTCATCGCGTTCCCGATCTTCTACCCGGCGGGCCTGATCCTGGGCGCCAATGAAATGTTCATGGCCGGAAGCATCGTGTCCGGCGCGATCTTCGGCGACAACCTGGCACCGATCTCCGACACCACCATCGCCTCCTCGTCCACCCAGCAGTTCAAGGACGGACGCCCGGCGGACATCGGCGGCGTCGTGGCCAGCCGTATCAAATATTCCGCGGCGGCGGGGCTTGCGACCATCGTGATCTTCGCCATCTTCGGCGGCATGGGCGGCACCTATCAGGGCGGCGCCATCGACGCCATTGCCAACCCCATGTCCCTGATCATGCTGATCCCGGTGGCGGTCATGCTGGCGGTAGCCACCAAGACCCGCAATATCTTCGAGGGTATCCTGGCAGGCTTAGGTCTTGGCACCATCGTCGGCCTGGCGGCGGGACTTTTCCCGTTCAGCGCCGTCTTCGCCAATGACGCGGCCAACAACGCGGCCACCGGCTTTCTGATCGACGGCGTCAACGGCATTCTGCCCACCTGCGCGCTGGTCATCTCCGTCTTCGGCATCATGGGCGTGTTAAATGACGCCGGGATGCTGAACCTGATCGCCGACAGGATCCTGAAGAGCGAAATGGCCCAGACCGATTCCGGCGCGGAGCTGATCTGCATGGCCGGAATCGCCCTGACGACGGTTCTTCTGGGCGGCGTCACCAGCGCGTCCATCCTGACCTTCGGCCCGATCCTCAATAAGATCGGCTCGGCCAAGAACATTCACCCCTACCGCCGCGCCAACCTGCTGGACGGCACGGCCAACAGTCTTCCGGCCATCGTGCCGTTCATGAGCGTCTTTGTCTTCATCGGCGCGGCGCTGACCGGCCTGTCTCCGCTTGTCGTGGCGGGCGGAACGATCTACGGCTTCGCGCTGTTCATCGTGTTCCTGGCCGCGGTCATCACCGGGTGGGGACGGAAGAAAGAGGAGTGATCCGAAAGAAACGGGATGTGGGGAATTTAAAGAAGCTGGGATATCGGACTGGATGGCATACCCTGCGGCGAACAACTGCAGGGTATGTTGATTTATATCGAACATAGTGGCGGTGAAAACTGCCTTGACAAAGCGACAGACAATTTGTACAATATAATAAGTGTGATGCATCTTATAATGATATAGGGAGGTGCATAGAGTGGAATTAACAAACTCAATTCTTTTAAACAGATTCTTCACTCGAAACACTTTCAAACAATTATTAAGCGAGGGTGAAAGTTCTGCTTATTCGGCTGTTATCCGTCGGTATATTGTAAATGATACATCTTTGACTAATGGTGAATGCATCAGTGAAATCTATCATTATTTAAAAACCGATTATCAAAATGAGTATTATTATAAGAATACTCTGCTTAACAAGCTTTTACTTGGTATTTATAACCCACGAACCACAACCGCATTGACTGAAGTTCCTGTTGGAAGTTCCAAAGCAGACTTTATTCTGATAAACGGGAAAGCCATTGTCTATGAAATAAAAACCGCGCTGGATAATCTTGATAGATTGGATGGTCAAATCAAGGATTACTACAGAGCATTTTCCAGAGTAGTTGTTGTAACTTCTGAAGAAAAATACGATGAAATCAGTCAAAAACTTATTGGCTCTCCTGTGGGAATCTGTTTGTTGACAAAAAAAGGGACATTGAGTACTCCAAAGAAGCCCGCAGAGTATCGTGATGATCTTTCCAAGTCAATAATGTTTAAAATTCTACGAAAAAAAGAATATGAACATATTTTGATAAAAATTTTTGGATCGTTACCAAATGTATCGCAATTTGAGTATTATAGAGCGTGTAAAACCTTATTTGAGTCCTTGTCAACAGATGATGCCTATAATTTATTTACCCAGGCACTGAAACTTCGAACAAAAATTGATATTGTTGAGTATTCAAACGTTCCATATGAATTGAAATTTTTGGTGTACTTTTCTAATTTTAGTAAAAGCGACTATACAAAATTAAACCGCTTTTTATATTCGTAGGGAGGTTATTATGTATTTTCCAATTTTGCGCGGGCGCCAATTTGAACTTCTGGCGCTTCGGGAATGTATAAACCAAAATATTTTAAGCGATCAAGTTATCCCTGTTTTGGAACCGGTCAAAGTTTCAACAACATTTGTAAAAACAGTTGACACCTTTTGCAGGGCAGGTAAGCCTATTGCGATTATTCGAAATTCACAAGTGGGCTCATGGCTTAAGGATTGGAATAAAGAGAGCAATGCCAGTATTCGAGAGCAGATCAATAAACTGCTTAAACGCACCAATATTATTTCTTCCTTTTATGTTACTTCTGCCTTGGATGAATGTATAGATTTTGCTGATAAGAGCGGAATACCTATAGAATCGTTGCTTTTACTTTGTAACAATCCAGATTATATAAACTGCTACGAAGAAATAATTGGTGATGATATTCCTCTTTATAATCTCATTCCTGATAAGAGCGACTTTAGAAGAAGGATTCGTCCTAATCGAGTTATATGTGAGGATCATTTCCCCAAACAAATGAGGAACATTGATTATTCAGAAATTAAAACAGAGTTTTTTTCTTCTGATCATCTTTACTATGCCGATGATGGATATAAAGGCTTTTCAGATTATTCCGTTATCGGTGAAGAATATAGCGAAACAGGTTTTGCTCCATATGCAGTAGCAATTCATATTGTATATTTTGATGGAAAAAAGAATTTACGTATTGCCCACTTTGTTTCTGACTCCAATGACGATATTTCTGACCCTGCAAGGAAATTTGCTGAAGCCGTAGAAAAACTTGTTGAATGGAACAAGTCCATGAAATTGGATACTGCTGGTATAAGGGAGTTTGAGGCGGCATACCGAAATCAGATATATCCCGGTTTAGGTGTTGTAAAGAAATATTCAATCATGCATCATCTGGAATTGATGAGTAGATATTTAGACGGGGTAAAAAAATGATATTTTGTGAGCATTGTTTTAAAGATAAAGAACTTGCGTCCATCATAAGCAGTGGATCTTCTGCCAACGTTGGCGAATGTCCTGTATGTCACCATCAAAATGCGCATCTGTATGACACAAGCATTCAAACCGACTTGACTCCTTATTTTGAAGAGCTGCTTAATATATATACTCCGTCTACTATGCTTCCCGATACTTATCCAAGAGCCGAAACCCGGTCTTTGATTGATGATCTTAAAGATCGCTGGAATATTTTCTCAGATATTTCGCGTATACATATTTATGAAATACTAAGATCAGTTTGTGAAGAGTTATATGAGAATTCTTCAGAACTATTTGAGGGTATTGTTGGCATTCCGGAACTGTACGATAATGAATACTTAAAAGACCATGCACTGTTAAAAAATAACGATTGGGATGCCTTTGTTGAAGAAATTAAGACCAAAAACAGATTCCACTCTAAACTGATTAATTTTGACATTTTAGAGAAATACTGCTCATTTATTAGAAAAACATACAAAGCGGGAAGCTTGTTTTATCGTGCAAGAATATCTGATCGATCAGGATATCCGGTTAGTGAAATGTCCGCCCCTCCAGCCGGAAGAAGTTCAGAAGGAAGGGCTAATGCCAGAGGTATTACCTGCCTTTATTTGGCCAGTGATATTGATACTACCTTGCATGAGGTTCGCGCTGGAGTATTTGATTATGTAAGCGTCGGTACGTTTCGGCTAAAGAAAGACATTACGGTAGTTGAT
>CANQGA010000211.1 GCA_947600145.1 uncultured Lachnospiraceae bacterium
CGATACGTTCAGAAGCTTCACGTCCGGCGGCAGCGTGGCGTAATGCCCCTCCGCCTGCGGCCCGCGGATCAGTTCATCCACGATCAGACGCTCCATGGAGGTATTGATGCTGTGGACCACCTCGCGGCTCTCCGGCACCAGCGCCGCGCCGCCCTCGGCGGCAAAATACAAGGTCAGCTGGCTCCGCTCAAACGTATTCACATCGCTGATGCTCTCGATGAAATCGCTGTCCGACAGAAGTCCCACCGGCTGTCCGGCCTGGTTCAGAAGCGGCTGGTCAGCCACATAGATGCCGATGTAATCGATCCCGTCGATCTGCGTCATCGTCTTGGTCAGCGCCGCCTCGCACAGGATCTCCCTGGTGGGATCCATGGCCGGCCTGCTGCCGTATCCCGCGTCAAAATACAGATACAGCACACTGTCCTCCTGCTTATAGCCCAGATAATTCACGCTGGACGGCAGCGCCGCCTGATTATCCACATCGTTGGGCGCCGTCAGGAACTGTTCCATCAGCTCTTCGATCACCTGATCGCCGATCACCGTGTCTGTCCTGTATTCCTGGGAAGAAAGAGCCGTCATGGAACTGTTTAAATAATAGATCCGGTATACGGCCGCCGCCTCTTCCCCGCCGCCCTCACCGGTCCGGCAGGCGGTAAGAAGAAGGACCAGAAAAAGCCAGGCAAATCGTGGTAACCTGTATCTCATAACCCTCCTCCTTTAGTATATATAGGTTAATGGGATCCGCATCGTAAATGTGGATCCTTCGCCTTCCTTGCTCATCAGGCGGATCGCGCCGTAATGCATGAGGACCACATTCTTGGTGATCGCCAGTCCCAGGCCGGTTCCGCCGGTCTCCCGGGACCTGGCCTTGTCGACCCGGTAAAAGCGCTCGAAGACATTTTCCTGCAGCTCCTCCGGGATCCCGATGCCGGAATCCGCCACCTTCACGTAGAAATATTTGTGGTCCGCGTCCAGGGTCACCCGTACCCATCCGCCGTCCACATTATACTTGATCGCGTTCTCCACCAGATTGCTGATGGCCAGGGACAGCTTCGTCTCATCCACATCCGCCGTCACGTCCCGGATGCTCTCGTAGATCAGCTCCACGCTCCGCTTCTCCGCGATGGGCTGAAGGCGCTTCAGGATCTGCTGCACAAGGGCGTTGATGTCCACCTGGGACACATTCAGCTCCGCCACCGATTTGTCCATCTTCACCAGGGCCAGAAGGTCGTCCACGATCTTGCTCTCCCGGTCGATCTCGTCCGAGATGTCCGACATGAACTCCCGATACAGCTCCACCGGCGCGTCCTCCATGCTCATCAGGGAATCCGCCAGCACGCGGATCGACGTGATCGGCGTCTTCAGCTCATGGGACACATTGGCCACAAACTCCTCCCTGGAGCGGTCCATGGTCTGCAGCTTCGCCATCGTCTTCTGGATGGCGTCGGAGATCTTGTGGGTCTCCCGGTAGGTGTTCTCGGAGATCTTCTCCTCCAGGCTTCCCTCCGCCATCCGGTCCAGGGACAGCTGCAGGTTATCAAACGGCTTCACCAGCAGGACCGACAGAAGGACTCCCGTCAGCACCAGCACCATCGACGCCACCACCACGTAGAACCGCGACGTCTCCTCCACGCTGTCCACGTTGGACAGGATATTCTCGGTAGACGCGATGGTCAGGAGAACGCCGATGATCCGGCGGTCCTCCGTATTGTCGTAGATCGGCGCGGTCACCGCGAAATACTGCTTCTCGTCCTCCCGCAGGATGCTGTTCTCCCCTTTAAAGCACCGAAGCACCGGTTCCGACACGTTGATCCGGCCGTCCGACAGCTTAAATGTGTCCTTGATGATGCGGAAATTCTGATCCACGATCACGATCCTGCCGTTGAAGATATCCGCGATCGTGTCCAGCTCCTTGTTCAGCAGCGCGTCCCGGCCGGGAGCCGCCATATACTCCGCCCTGGTCAGGCGGTCGCTGGTGATCAGACTCTGGTTCTGCACCTCGATGACGCGCCCGTCGATCTGCGTCCTCCGGAAGGACCGGCCCATGACCAGTCCCTGCAGCGCCATCGGAAGGATCCCCATGATCAGAAACATGCAGAACAGGGGCACGCGCATGCTGACGGTCCTGTGTCTGTCATGATCTCTTTTCCAAAATTGCAGTGCCAACGCTCCCCTCCCCTGTCTCTCCGTCACTTCGTCTCTTCCAGGATCTTCTCCGCCGTGATCGCCAGGCTCCCCGGTCCGATATGGCAGCTGACGCTTAAGGACAGACAGTCGATATAGATATCGCCGGTCTTCGGGAACTGCTCACGCAGTTCGTCCCGCAGCTCTTCCGCCGCCGCCCGGTTCTCCGTGTGGACCACGCACAGACGGGTATTCTCGCCGGTAGTGTCGCCAAACCGCTCCGCCATATCGTGGGCGATCGCCGCGATCATCGTGGATTTGGCCTGTTTGATCGTGCGGGCCTTGGAGAACGCGTCCAGCTTCTCTCCCTGGATCGTCAGGACCGGCTTCAGCCGCAGAAGCGTTCCCAGCGCCGCGGCCGCCGGCGTGATCCGGCCGCCCTTCTTCAGATATTTCAGCGTATCCAGCATAATGTAGATCGTGGAATCAAATTTGGTCCTGGTCAGGATATCCCCTATCTCCGCCGCGCTCATGCCCTTCTTCGCCAGAGTCAGGGCGTCAAGGGCCGACTGGCGCTGGGTGCAGGAGATCCGCTGGTTGTTCACCACACAGACCCTGCCGCCGTAATCCTCCGCCAGCATCATGGCCGTCGCGCAGGAGCTGCTCAATCCGCTGGACATAGGAATATGGACGAGCTCGTCATACTCCTCAAGGATCCTGTCCCAGAGGCCTGTGACAGACTCCGGCGTCGGCTGCGAAGTAGAAATATCGCTGTCATTTTTCAGTTTCTCATAGAACTGCTCCTGCGTCAGATTGATGTCCTCGAAATACTCGGCGCCATCGATCATAAACGGCATCGGAAGGACAAAGATCCCCAGTTCCTTCGCCTGCGCCTGCGTAATTCCGCTGTTGCTGTCTGTCACGATCGCTGTTTTCATAACTGTAACTCCTCATTTTTAATTTATAACAACCGGAATATCCGGCAGTTTTCTGCAAATGTATGTTCACGATGCGGCCCCGCCGGCCAAACCCAGCCTCACGCTTCCGCAGTCCCCGCATCCGCCTGCGTCATCCGGTACAGCTCGTAGTACATCCCCTTCTTCTCCAGAAGCGTCCGATGGTTCCCCTCTTCCACAATCCGGTTCCCGGCCAGCACCAGGATCCGGTCCGCCCCCTGGATCGTGGAGAGCCGGTGGGCGATGGTCAGCGTCGTCCGCCCCTGTGCCAGCCGGTCCAGAGAAATGTTCACCAGATGCTCGCTCTCATTGTCCAGGGCCGAAGTGGCTTCATCCAGCACCAGGATCGCCGGGTTCTTAAGGAACACCCGCGCGATGCTGATCCGCTGCTTCTGCCCGCCGGACAATTTCACGCCCCGCTCGCCCACATAGGTATCATATCCGTTCTTCAGCGCGGAAATGAATTCGTCGGCCCCGGCCATCTTCGCGGCCTCGATGACTTCCTCCCGCGGCGCGCCCGGCCGCCCGTAGGCGATATTTTCATAGACTGTTCCGGAGAACAGGTACACGTCCTGCTGCACCACGCCGATATTGGTCCGCAGGCTCTCAAGCGTCACCTGACGGATATCATGACCGTCCACCAGGATCCGGCCCGAGGTCGTGTCATAGAACCGCGGGATCAGATTGCACAGCGTCGTCTTGCCCCCGCCGGACGGCCCCACCAGGGCCACCTTCTCGCCGGGTCTGATCGTCAGGCTGATATCGTCCAGCACCGGATTGTGGTCGTCCGGATACTCAAAGCTCACATGGTCGAAGGTGATGCTCCCTTCCACCTTTCCCAAAGGCTCCGCCCCCGGCTCGTCGAAGATATCGATCTCCGCGTCCATGATCTCCGCGAACCGCTCGATGCCGGTCATGCCCCGCTGGAACTGCTCCGCGAACTCGATGATCCGCCGGATCGTAGCCAGAAGCGTGGACACATAAAGCGTGTACGCCACCAGGTCGCCGGAATTGATCTGCCCGTTCACCAGGAAGATACCGCCGGCCACGATGACCGCCGTATACATGACGCCGTCAAACATCCGGACCGTGTCCTGGAACGACGCCATATAGCGGTACATTTCCCTCTTGATCTCCAGAAACTGCTGATTGCCCTTCCGAAACTTCTCGATCTCGATGTCCTGGTTGGAAAACGCGCGCACCACCCGGTTGCCCAGGAGATTGTCCTCGATCTGGGCGTTCAGCTCGCCGATATGGTGGCGCTGCTTCTTAAACGCCGCCCGCATTTTCAAATTAAAATAGGTGCAGCACACCACCATGACGGGCACGATGATGAAAATGATCACCGTCAGCATCACATGGATCCGGATCAGGATCACGAACGCCACGACCGCCTTCACAAACGCGATAAAAAACTCTTCCGGGCAGTGGTGGGCGAATTCGGTCACGTCGAAGAGGTCGTTGGTGATGCGGGACATTAACTGCCCCACCTTCGTATTGTTAAAATAGCTGTCCGACAGCTTCTGCAGATGCTCGAAAGCGTCCTGGCGCATGTCGGTCTCGATCTTCGCTCCCATGATGTGGCCGGTGTAGGCCATATAGAAATTGGCCGCCGCGTCCACGATCCGCAGCGCGAAATACAAAAGTCCGATGCCGCAGACCGTCCGCACCGTCAGGGCGGCCGCGTCCGCCACTCCCTGATTCGTGATGTAGCGCAGGATCATCGGCAGCACCAGCTCGCAGACCGTCGTCATGGACGCGCAGAACAGATCCGCCAGAAGCGTCAGGATATAAGGCCGGTAATACGGCGCAAAACGGCGCAGAAGCTCGCCGGTCTTCATTCTCTTTTGTTCCATCTTCGGATGAATCTCCATTCTAAACACAGTCGCGGGAACCCCCGCAGGCACGATACTTTTTTATTCTAACTCATTTTACGGGGAAATGGAAGTAAAAAATGCAACTCTCTATGGACGAAAAATTGAAATTGATGTATGATGAAAGATGCGGATACCGGCGCGGGAACCGTCAGAATGACCATCCGGCGCATACCAGAAAATCACAAGGAGATACGCATATGCCATACTGTCCCAAATGCGATATGGAATTCGTAGAAGGAATCACCGTCTGCACAGACT
>CANQGA010000212.1 GCA_947600145.1 uncultured Lachnospiraceae bacterium
TGCCAATTCCCAGTATTACTATTTCTCCGATGAGAATGGTAACATGGTGTCCAGCCAGACAGTAGAATACGGTGATGGCCTCTATTATGTCGATGAACTGGGCCGCCGTGTAACCAACGCTTGGATTTCTCTGGATCTTGAAGATGAGTATGAGATGCCGGATGGAGAAGTGGTTTCTTCGGCATGGTACTATTTTGGGGCCAAGGGAAAAGCCACCATGCAGGATGCTGATTTCAAGGCTTATGAGCTGATTAAGGACACTGGCCGTACAGATAAGGGATATTTTGTAATTAACCAGGACGGCTATATGATGCTTGGCAGAGTCGACATTGATGGTGCTACCTATTACTGCACACAGAGCAATGACAGCGCCTATATTGAGCTCCCGGAAGGTCAGACATGGGGATATGTAACCGGCGAAGCGCTGAATGGTTGGGCAAAGATGGATGTGAGCCTTGTCCTTGACGAAGAGGAAGCCGAGAATGAGGACTACTCAAATAAGGAGTGGTTCTATTTCGAAAAGGGCAAGCTTTACAAACCTGGCGTAAACGGCGGTGCAAAGACCATTGACGGTGTATCTTATGGATTTGATGCCAACGGTGTGTTGGGCGAATGGGATGGTCTTAATGTTGCTACTGCGAACAATACACCTAATACCAAGTATAACGTATATGTTGACAGCAATGACTCCACAACTGTCAGTGGAAACAAATGGGAGCAGATTGGAACATATGACTGGCAGTACATCATCAATGCCCGGAATAGTGATAAGACCCTGATCACAAAAGGCGTAATCTTCAATTACAATTATAAGGGCATGGATCAGAAATACGATGCCGATAAAAAGGCTTTTGTGAATTTCGATAATGATGGTGAAGGTTATTCCCGTATGATCAAGGTCAACGGAAAAGTATTCCTGATTGGCCCGGATGGTAAGATGCTGACCGGCGTTCAGGAAATCACTCCTGCCACACTTTATGCTTGGGGAAAAGATGCAGATGCTAATTCCGGAAAGTTTATCTGGAACCATACGTATGAGTATTATGTCCCCGCGAAGTTGCAGGATGTTGCTAATGCCTATTATAAGCTGTCAGGTGAGAAACTTAAAGATCAGAAGAGCTATTATTTTAACTTTGACGATTCCAAGGATCTTGATGGCGACAGAGGAGAGCAGTTAACCGGAAGATATCCGTATACGGATGATGACGGTAATGAACTTGCCCGTATCTTTACTACCGATGGTGTGGTCGCTACAGGTTTAGCTATGTATGGCGAGTATCTGTATGAAGACGGTGTTCTTGTAATTGCTCAGGACGGCGCTGCTAATGAAGCAATTCCGTTGACTGCTTCACTTAATCAGTATACCATCAAGGGGTCTAAGGTTGGAACTACCGCTACAATATTGTACGATAAAGCAGAAGACACAAACGAAGTCCAAGAATATGTTATCGTGGACCGTAACGGTAAGGTTAAGAAGAGCAGCAGTTCCAGGGGCTTCGCTGTTGAAGACCTGAAGTATGATATTAAGAATTATATCGCAACGGAGCATGTGGATAACTAATAGTTTTTGTATCCAAGAAATAAGCTGTTTGTGATAGCAGAATCAAGTAAGACAGAACGGGCGGCAGGATCAATTTCCTGTCGCCCGAATACTGTCTCTACTGAAACCTCAAATTACTTGTTCTTGTTTGGATCCGGTGTAAGACTGAAGTCTGTATCACTGACATTATAATATGTGTCATCAATCTTGACAGAACCATAGGTCTTTACACGTCCATTGTTGCTTACTGCAATTTCGGTATTCATAGGGATAACTTTCTCTACCTTGTTATTCCTGATATAGTAGGTCTCTTCTTTAACTCTATAAATTGTATAGGTGTTTCCGTCCATAGCCTCTACACGAACACCGTTTCCGTCATACAGCACTCCGTCAACAATCGCATTCGTATAGGCCTGACCGACCGCTATACCATCAAAATCACCATCTGCAGCCATAGCTTTCTTTGCAAAATAGTAGTTCAGCACATTACCATCGCTGTCAGTATCAGAAATCTTACCGGTCATCATCTGCCCGGCCGTTGAAGCCTGCGGATCGTCCGGCTCATTGAAGTAATAGATACCTGCCGGCAATTCTCTTACTGCCTGATTCTGGAAAATACCATTAGCTACAGTCTTGATAGCCACAGAGCTGGTTGTATCCGCCTCAAGTTTTGTGATTCCAACTACCATGCGGCCTTTTGTATCAAAAAGGTACGTCTTTCCTTTGATAGATTTTGCTGCATAATTTGTATTTCCATCGTTAAATGCGACAGAACGGGTAACATAAGACTTATCATCCTTGGTGCCTCTGTAAGTTACCAGATAATACCAATGGCTTCCCTGTCCATTATGATAGTCGCAATCATCATCTACTTCCTTTGTGTATGCCCAGTCATAACCCTGTGAGCCCCACTCATCATTATAAATGTATGTGGTAGCATCTGGAGGTGTTGCTGTACCATAACCCTTATACAGAGCCCAAGACTCCATCAGATGGCCTTCGGCATCAAAGGTATAATATCTTCCGTCGATCTTCTTCTCTACATAGTCGTTGCCAACCGCGCGGTAGGCCTGACCGTTGGTGCCGAAATAGTACCACACCAGATCTTCTTCATGATCCGGGCAAGTATGCTCTTTGTCGGAGACATCCAGCTCCTGCCATAAGGTTCTGGCATAGCCGTCATATTCAGTGCCAAGATAGTATAAGCAATCGGAACTTCCCTTATTTACGGTTCCGTCATACCATCCGCTGATCATATAGCCGTCCTGATTGAACAGGAAGATGTTTTTACCGCCGGACCATTCCAATTCAGCTGTCACAGCCCCTTCGTCCTCAGCCTGTTTCGCTCTGCCAGTCTTAGGATCAAAATACATCCACAGAACACTATCTTCAACACCGTCATTGTTCAGGTCCAGCCCTTCGTCGTTGCTGAATTCCTGCCAACCGGTCAGACGTTCGCCGGCATCATTCACATAGAAGATATGGTCTAAGGTATCACGGAATACCTTATCCCTGACCATCAGGCCGTCCTCACCAAGGTAGAACCATTTGCCGTTGTCGGTCTTCCACTCGTCGTATATCGGATCGTCATACCTGTCATGATACTCATAGTCGCCGTCGCCCAGCGGAACCCAGCCGGGAGCAGCGAGAGCTGTCATGGAAGCGCCGATAGCCAACAGAGCTGCTGCGGATACTAACGCAGCAATTTTTGTCTGCTTTCTCATAATAATGCACTCTCCTTTTTCCTTTTTTGGCCCCGTCCCGGGGCCTGTTTTGGTTACATTACGAGGTAATTATACTTCCTATAATGGAAATTGGAGGGGTGCGGAAAATGGGTGGAAATACAGTGGAAGATGTGTTAAAATATAGAAAGATATGTTGCCTGCATCGTTTCTCCCGGGCAGGAAAGCTGGGAGGGAAAGGACGTGGTTTTATGGGGAAGCCGCTGCCAATCGGTATTGATGATTTTGAGAAGGTCCGCAGTGAGGGGTACTGTTATGTGGACAAAAGCCTGATGATACAGGACTTTATAGAAATGAGGGATGAGGTCGCCCTGATCGCCAGACCGCGTCGGTTCGGCAAGACGATGAATATGAAGATGCTGCAGGCGTTCTTTGACATTACAAAGGACAGCCGGCCACTGTTTGACGGATTGAAAATTATGGAGACCTCCTGCGCCGGCCTGATCAATTCCCGGCCGGTGATCTTCCTGACCCTGAAGGACTGCAAGGCCGCTTCGGAATCGGATCTCTGTCAGCTTTTGAAAATGGAACTGTACCGCGAGTATCTTCGCCTCGAAAAGCAGATCCGCGGGCATTGGGCGGAAGCCTCTTACGAACACCGGGATTTTTACGGTATGATCGAGACGCTGCGGGACCCGTCTGCACCATTGGTTCAGCTGACGCCGGCAATCAGGATGCTGACGGAAGCTGCCAGGGACTTCTATCAGATCCTTCCGGTCCTTCTGATTGATGAATACGACCAACCGATCATGAGCAGCTATGAATACGGTTATCATGATCAGGTGGAGCCGTTCTTCTCGGGCTTTTTCGGGCAGGCGATGAAAGGAAACTCCAGTCTGGGCCAGGCACTGATCACCGGCGTCCAGCGGGTGGCGAAGGAAAGCATTTTCTCCCAGTTCAATAACCCGCAGGTCTATACAGTTACCGATCCGCAATATGCCCGATATTTTGGCCTGGATGAGGAGGAAACCGCACATCTTCTGCAGGATTATGGCCTCAGTCTCGATGATGAAGTCCGGCGTATGTACGACGGATACCGGATCGGTGGTATTGATATGTACAACCCCTGGTCTATTCTCAATTATGCCAAGCGAGGACAGCTGGAGAATTATTGGGTGAAAACGTCCGCCAATTTTCTGGTACGGGATGCTATGTCCAAAGCGGACCGTAATTTCTGGAACCGATTTGACCGGCTCGCGGCCGGGGAAGACGCCGAAGTCTGGCTGACGCTCGATACCTCCTATGCCGAGAGGGACAGCAACCATGCTCTCTGGGGGCTTCTGGTGAATGCCGGCTATCTGACCGTCATACAGCAGGAATCGCCGGAGATGGCTGTAGTGAGGATCCCCAATGACGAGGTGTTGGCGGAATTCCGTAACCTGGTCGCGGAGATCGCCGGTATCGAAGGAATAGACTTAAAGCAGATGTTTGACGCCCTGATGCGCCGGGATTTTAACAGGTTCTTCTCACTGTATCAGTCGGTGGTCATTTCCTGTACCAGCTATATGGATGCGAAAGAGAACGCATACCATATGCTCTTTCTGGGAATGTGTATCTCCCTGCGCGGTTCCTACCGCGTCAGCAGCAATCTTGAGTCCGGATATGGGAGAAGCGATATTACGCTGGAGGCGCTGCGCCCAGGATACCCCAATATCATTGTGGAGTTCAAACAGGGAACAGACATCGAAACCCTGAAGGATGAGGCGCTGCGCCAGATCCTTGACAACCGGTATTACGCTGCCCTGACCGGAGAGACGATCTGCGTGGGGCTGGCCCATGATAAAAAACGCTGTGCGATGACGCAGAAAACAGTGATGTGATTCTTAAGAAAAATGTTGCACTCCCAATCCAAACATTAAGAAAAATGTTGCATTTAATTTGACAAAATCAAGGAAAAATGTTACAGTAAGGCAAGAATCCATTACAGGGAGG
>CANQGA010000213.1 GCA_947600145.1 uncultured Lachnospiraceae bacterium
GTCGAATGTTTTCCGGGCAAGAACGGGCTGGATTTCCAGCTGGTATCCTATCTGGGATACCTGATCAAATCCGCCCCGAAGACGGACTACGTCATTGTCACCAACGATACCGGATACGACGCGGTAGTCAAGTTCTGGACAGGCCGGGATATGTCGGTGAAGAGACAGACCAAGTCAGAGCTGACGCTTCCGGAGAAGACGGAGGAGACGGACGTCTTCGCGGAGGCGAAGGAGATGCTTAAGGGTCTCCTGTCGGATGAATATTCCGACGAGGCATATGTGGACGGGATCTTTAAGATCATCTGCGATTATGACGCCAAACGGCTTCAGGAGCTGTATCAGGCCCTGCAGAAGGAATACACTCCTGACGGCGGAAGCGCGATCTATCGGATGATCAAGCCCCAGCTGCGTATGATCTACAAAAAGATACCGAAATGAGTTTAGGCCATGTACGGCGCCGGAGAAGAAAATGCCTGCCGGGAAAGCGAAAACTTTCCGGCAGGTGTTTTCTGTTATACCGGCGTTTTTTGCGCGCAGCGGTTTTGCCGCGAAGTCCGCTGCCCGGCTGTGGGACATCCGCGGAGCAAAGCGCGGCCTCACCTTCGCAGCTCGTCATACTCCACCGACGCCAGCGTATGCAGCACTCTCCGGAGCCGCAGATGCGCGCAGTTGGCGCGGGTCGGATGCACCCGGTTGTTCAGAAGGACCACATAGAGCCCGCTGTCCGGGGCCACGAAGATATGCGGGCCGGTGAAGCCGTTGTGGCCGAAGCCGTTCTGGTCGAAGAACAGTCCCGAACAGCTGTAACAGCCGTTGGCCAGATGGAAACCCAGCCCCCGGTTCTCATCCATGCCCGGCGTGTAGTTTTGGATGGCCGCGTCGAAGATCCGCCGCGGCAGGTAAGTCTCGCCGTCCAGTGTCCCGTGGCCGGCCAGCATCCGGGCGAAGCGGATACAGTCGTCCAGGTCGGAGAACACGCCCGCGTTGCCGGAGACGCCGCCCAGGAACCGGGCGTTCTCGTCGTGGACCTTCCCGCAGAGCCATTCGCCGGTCTTATGGTCCCGCTCGGTGAAGGCCGTGTTCGACGGATCGACAGGCCGGTCGAGGGGATGGTATCCGGTGCGCGTCATGCCGAGCGGTTCGAAGACTTCCTCGCGGGCCAGCATGTCCAGCGGCTTTCCGCTGATCCGCTCCAGAAGCTTTCCGAGCAGAATAAATCCCATGCAGCTGTATACGACCTTCGTCCCCGGCTGGTACGCGAGAGGCCGGTGCAGCAGGAAATCCGCCGCGTCGCCGTCCGGTTTCATATAGTCCTCCAGCATGATGTGGGCCGCAAGACCGGAGGTGTGGGTCAGCAGGCGGAAAATGGAGATATCCTCCTTGTCTTCCGGCACCATTTCCCCGAAATACAGGGAAAGCGGGTCCGCCGGATCCAGCTCCCCCGCGGCGATCAGGCGCAGGGTGATCATCGTGGTGGACAGGATCTTGGTGACGGACGCCATATCATACAGCGTGTGCTCGTCGACGGGCGCGGCTTCTTCCGTCCGGGAAGTGGTTCCGAAGGCCTCCTTTACATAGAGACGGTTCCGGTCGCCGATGGCCAGCGCCGCGGAAGGAATCTGCTTCTCATCCACGGCCCTGCGGATCCATCGGACCGATCTCGCGAATGGTTCCATAATCATACCCTCCTTGATTGCCGGTCTTGACAGGACGTTTTCAGCGCGTCCTGCGCCTGTATGCCAGTATACCAGATGAAATAAAGGTTGTCAATTAATTGACAAAAGTGAAATAAATGTTCATCCTTCATTTCATTGACAAACAGTTTCAATTCTGTTATAAATACAAGGAGCAGGTTGGCGCTTTATTAATGCAAAACTGTGAAGTGAACAAGCTCTGTTGGGGAGAGGCAAACCATTCTGCGCACGACGGCGTGAGCAGGGTTTGCTTCTTGGCTTACTCAGAGGAGCAGACGGGGGCAGTTGACCGAATGAGACTGCCGGCCTGTGAAACTCGTGGTGAGTGAAAAGTGAGAAAGAGAGGATGAAAAACTATGTGCAAGAACAAGAGACTGCTCGCGCTTCTTCTGGCGGGCGCGATGGTTCTCAGCCTGGCGGGCTGCGGCGGCTCCGGTAACAGCTCGTCGGGAGACGGCGGTTCGTCCGTATACCGCACGCTGTATTCCAGCGAGGTGACTACGCTGAACTATCTGACCAGCGGCAGCACCAACGACTGGTCCATCGGCGCCAATGTGGTAGACAGCCTGATCGAGTACGACAAGTACGGCAATGTGATCCCGTCACTGGCTGAGTCCTGGGAGAGCAACGACGACATGACCGAGTGGACGTTCCACATCCGCAAGGGCGTCAAGTGGGTCGATAAGGACGGCAAAGAGGTCGCCGACGTGACCGCCAATGACTGGGTGACGACCGCGCAGTACGTGAACGACGCCCGCAACGATTCCGACAACCAGTACATGTACTCCACCGGCTCCGTTGTGACCAACGCCCAGGCGTACTATGATTACACCGCTTATCTGCTGGACTGCGAGACCTACGGCTTCGAGGAAGGCGATCCCAATGCGGTGGATGATGAGGGCAACCCCATCGAGGTCGTGGAGCCTGTCGATCCGGATTCTATCGGCGTGAAGGCGCCAGATGATTACACGGTGGTGATCAGTCTGGACCAGCCCTGTCCGTTCTTCTTAAGCGTACTGAGCTACACCACGTTCATGCCGGTATACGGTCCGTTCCTTGAGAAAGTGGGCGACCAGTTCGGCCTGGACGCGGACAACCTGCTGTACTGCGGCGCTTACATACTGTCCAGCTTTGAGCCGCAGCAGGAGCGTGTGCTGACCAAGAACCCGACCTACTGGGATAAGGACAATGTATTTATCGACGAGATCCGCGAGACCTACAACGCGGAGGCTTCCAGCATCAGCCTTCAGATGTATCTGGACGGCGAGGTGGACGGCGCCAGCATCGATACCAACCTGCTTGACAGCATGCTGCAGGATGAGAAGACCAAGGATCTGATCCACACGACCCGTCGTGACATTCAGTACAGCTACTGGTATATGTTCAACTTCGATCCGCAGTTCGACGAGGTCTATGAGCCGGAGAACTGGAAGATCGCGGTGAACAATTTGAACTTCCGTAAGTCGCTGATGGCCGGTCTGGACCGTGTGCGTGCCCTGACCGTATATGATCCTTACAATCCTGAGAATCTGTTAAGCAATACCGTAACCCCGGCGACCTTCGCTGTCGGCGGCGGCAAGGATTTCACCCAGTATGACGCTCTGAAGCCCTATTCGGACGGAGACAGCTTCGACGAGGCGGCTGCGGTCGAGTACCGCGACAAGGCCCGCGCCGAGCTGGAAGCGGCCGGCTGCACATTCCCGATCAAGGTTCTGGTTCCCTACAATCCCATCACGCCCAACTGGGATCATGAGTGCCAGATCGTGGAGCAGCAGCTGGAAGGCCTTCTGGGAACCGACTTCATCGATATCATCGTTGAGGCAGGCCCGGAGACCGGATTCCTGGCGGCTGTCCGCCGTTCCGGCAAATACGCGTTCATGAGCTGCAACTGGGGCGCTGACTACGCGGATCCTCTGACCTGGACGGAGCCCTTCACACTCGACAGCAGCTACAACGCATGGTTCAAGAGCGAAGATCCGACCACCAAGGCGCTGTTCGCCCAGTGGTATGAGATGGTCTACGGCACAGAGGCGGCAGTCGCGGCAGGTCTGGATGTAGATCCCAACGGCGGCGTTGTCGGCGCGGCGCAGATCTACGACGACGAGGAGGCCCGCTTTGAGGCGTTTGCCAACGCGGAGGCTCTGCTTCTGGACAACGCGATCGTGGTTCCGTTCAAGATCTCCGGCTACAGCTATACGATCTCGAACCTCAATCCGCTGGAAGGCCAGTACGCGTTCTATGGCGTGGCTCTGGAGCGCTATAAGTACCAGCATCTGTATGATACTTCCATGAGCATGGATGAGTTCAACGAGGCTTATGAGAAGTGGGAGACTGAGCGTGCCGCTGCTATCGCGGAATAAGAAATGAATTGAATGATACCGCGCCGGGCCTTGGCCTGGCGCGGTCATGCGGTTTTACCGGATCGTCTGTGACGTCGGGAAGGCGCCAGGGATTATCCGGTAAAATCGCATATTGCGGGTTTTTCCGGGCCGGTCGAGGCAGGAATGGAACGCTATATGTGAAAAGCAGAAAAGGAGGAAGCGACATTGGCGAAATATATTTTCAAGCGGATCCTGCACGCCATTTTTACGCTGCTGATCGTTATCACGATCGTATTCGCGCTCCTCAGGCAGATGCCGATCGAGGGATATTTCAATAATATCGACAAGCTGACGGAGGCCCAGGTGCGTGTCGGCCTCACAAGGCTCGGTCTTACGAGGCCGCTGCCGGTTCAGATCTGGAATTATCTGGTTCAGGTGTTCCACGGCGATCTGGGCGTATCCAACAAATTCCGCGACGGCTACTCCATCGCCAAGATCATCGCGGGCAAGGCGCCGATCTCCATCAAGCTGGGACTGATCAGCCTGGTGGTGTCGCTGGTCGTGGGAATGTCCATGGGTATTATGATGGCGCGTTCCACCCGGACAAAGTGGAAGCTGTGGGACAAATTCGGAACCGTATTCATCGTCATTATCGAGGCGGTGCCGTCGGCGGTGTACCATCTGCTGATCCAGCTGTACGGCAGCAGCCTTCTGGGAGTGAACATGCTTTTTAAAGAGGGAGAGCTGATGACCTGGATCCTGCCCATTTTCTCCCTGTCCATCGGAAATATCGCTTACTACGCCATGTGGCTGCGGCGGTACATGGTGGACGAGGCCAATAAGGACTATATCCGCCTGGCCCGCGCCAAGGGCGTGCCCTCCGGCCGCATCAGCCGCCAGCACGTCTTCCGTAACGCGGTGGTGCCGCTTGTGCAGTATCTGCCCAACTCGATCCTGCTGACCATCGTCGGTTCCCTCTATGTGGAGAGCCTCTATTCGATCCCGGGCATGGGCGGCCTGCTGGTCCAGGTGATTAAGCTGCAGGACAATACCATGGTGTTGGCGCTGGTGCTGATCTACTCGGCGATCTCGGTCCTCGGACTGCTTCTGGGAGATATCGCGATGGGTCTTGCTGATCCGCGGATCAGCTTCGTGAAGAAAGAAGGTGCTCGCTGATGACATTGCGCGGAATGAAAGAA
>CANQGA010000214.1 GCA_947600145.1 uncultured Lachnospiraceae bacterium
TCTTCCGCTTCCGCGGTTTCTTCTGCCTCCGGCTCTTCCGCTGCCGCCGGCTCTTCCGCCTCCGCGGTTTCTTCCGCCTCCGGCTCTTCCTCTGCCGCCGGCTCTTCCGCTTCCGCGGTTTCTTCCGCCTCCGGCTTCTTCTCCACCGCCCCAAGCTTCGCGCCGCAGGCTCCGCAGAAAAGATCATCGGCGGCCACTTTCCGGCCGCAGCAGGGGCAAAGCACCTCCGCAGTCACCCCGCTCGGAACACTGTCTGTCTCCCAGACCACTTCGTCCGCCTGCCTCTCGCCGCATTTCTCACAGAACCGGCTGCCTTCCGGCAGCTCAGCCCCACAATGTCTGCATTTCATAAGTATCCTGTCCTCCGGGTCCGTCCGTCTCTCATTTCAGCTTCGCGCCGCATTTCCTGCAGAAATTAGCGTCAGCCGGGCATTCCGCCCCGCAGCGGGTACAATAGACGACTGACCGGGGCGCTTCTTCCATCTTTATGACCCCTTTCAGGTCGCCGTCCGAATCTTCTTCCTCGATCACTACGTTTTCCGCCTTCACAGGACCCCCGGCGGTTTCTGTCTTCGTCTCCGCCGAAGACGCGGCGGCCACCTGTTCCGAAGCTGCCGGATCCCTCTGTTCCGAAGCCGCCGCGGTCACCTGCGCCGGGGCTGCCGGATCCTTCTGTTCCGAAACCGCGGCGATTCCCTGCGCCGGGGCTGCCGTCCCTTCCTCGCGGAATCCGTCTGCCGCCTGCGCGCCGCCCGGGATATCCGTCCCTGTCAGCGCGTGATCCGGCAGGGCAAGCCGCTCAGCCGCAGGGGCTTTCGACTCTTCCCTGCCGCTCTTGCCTGCTCCGTCCCCGCGGACCTTCCGGATCTGTTCCTTCTTCTCCTCGATCTCCTCAAGCCGTCTCTGGATCGCTTCGAAATGCTTCACCAGGCGGCCGGTGTCCACATCCTCATGCTTCCACATGGAGAACATGGTCATGCCGACGGCCTCGTAGAGACGCTTCACTTCACTCTCAAGCGACGCGACGCTGCCCCGCAGCTTTGCCTCCTCCAAAAGCGCGGAGGTCTTCCTTCCGACTCTGCCAAGCTGTCTGGAAACCCCTTCCTTAACCCCCATAACGGCACTCCCCTCATCTGTACGAATCTTTCTTCCATTATACGTACTGCTTTTTCCGCTGTCAATCCCTTCCCAAAAGCAGGCGGCCGGATCTCTCCGGCCGCCGCCCACAGAATCTGTTATCCGATACCGCTCTTACTGGATCGCCGTCACCGTATAATCCTGAGCCTCCACGGCCGCCTTAAGCACCGCGTCGTCTACCGGAGCGGACAGGGTCACCACCGCGGTTCCCTTCTCATGGCTCACCTCGGCAGCGCTCACCTGCTCAATGGCCTCCAGCGCCTTTTTGACGCGGGCCTCACAGTGTCCGCACATCATTCCTTCAACCTTCATCGTCTTTGTCATAGCTTGTTCCTCCTTGTGATTCTTTTTATGTTTTATTTTTTTATCCTTCGCCGCGCTGTTCATATCAAACAGATTCAGGCGAAGGGCATTGGTAACGACACAGAAGCTGGACAGGCTCATGGCCGCCGCCCCGAACATCGGGTTTAATTTCAGTCCGAATAACGGATACCACAGGCCGGCCGCCAGCGGGATTCCGATCACATTGTAGAAAAACGCCCAGAACAGATTCTCATGAATGTTCGTAAGCGTCGCGCGGCTTAAACGGATGGCCGCGGGCACGTCGCTCAACCGGCTCTTCATCAGCACCACGTCCGCAGCGTCGATAGCGATGTCCGTTCCGGCGCCGATGGCGATGCCGATATCTGCCCGGGTCAGGGCCGGGGCGTCGTTGATGCCGTCGCCCACCATGGCTACCTTCCCCTGTTTCTTCAGGTCCCGGATCACATTCTCCTTGCCGTCCGGCAGGACTCCCGCGATCACCTGGTCCACGCCTGCCTGGCGTCCGATGGCGCGCGCGGTCCGCTCATTGTCCCCGGTCAGCATGACCACGCGGATGCCCATATTCTGAAGCTGACGGACCGCCTCGGGGCTGTCATCGCGGATCACATCCGCAACCGCGACGATTCCCGCCAGGCGGCCTCCGCGGCTGAAATACAGCGGCGTCCTGCCTTCCTCCGCCAGCGCGTCGGCGCGCGCGCGGAGCTGATCCGTCTCCATGCCGGCGGACGCACTCAGCTGACCGCTTATAAACGCCAGATTGCCGCCGCAAACCGTCTCCCCGCGCAGTCTTCCTGTCAGGCCGTTGCCGGGAAGCGCCGCGAAATCTTCCGCTTCCCCGCCGTCGATCCCCAGCTCCTCCGCCCGTTTGAGAACGGCCTTTGCCAGAGGATGCTCGCTCTTCTTCTCAAGCGTGCAGGCAAGCCCCAGAAGTTCCTCTTCCGTCACGCCCTCCGCCGGGATCACATCGGTCACTCTCGGCTCGCCGCCGGTGATCGTCCCGGTCTTATCCAGGGCGACGATCTCCATTTTCCCGGCCGCCTCCAGAGACGCCGCCGTCTTAAACATCACGCCGTGGCGCGCTCCCATTCCGTTGCCCACCATGATGGCCACCGGTGTCGCGAGGCCAAGGGCGCAGGGGCAGCTGATGACCAGCACCGAGATACCCATGGACAACGAAAATCCCAGGCTGTGGCCCGTCACAAGCCACAGAAACGTCGTAACCGCCGCGATCGTGATCACCGCCGGCACGAAGACGCCGCTGACTTTATCCGCCACCTTGGCGATAGGCGCCTTGGTGGCAGCCGCGTCGCTGACCATCTGAATGATCTGGGACAATGTGGTGTCCTCGCCGACCCTTGTCGCCTGGCAGCGGATAAAGCCGGACTGGTTCACCGTGGCCGCCGACACCATATCGCCGGCCGCCTTATCCACCGGGATGCTCTCCCCGGTCAACGCCGCCTCATTGACCGCGCTTGTACCCTCCAGCACCACGCCGTCCACCGGGATATTCTCCCCGGGACGAACGACGAAAATGTCTCCTTTCTGTACCTGATCGACGGACACCTCCGTCTCCGTGCCGTCATAGACCACCACCGCCGTCTTGGGCGCCAGCTTCATCAGGCTCTTGAGCGCGTCCGTGGTCTTTCCCTTGGACCGGGCCTCCAGCATCTTCCCCACGGTGATCAGCGTCAGGATCATGGCCGCCGACTCGAAATAGAACTCGTGCATATAGCCCATGACGCCTTCCATGTCCATCCGCATCTGCGCGTCCGTCATCGCGAACAGCGCGTAGGTGCTGTAGCCAAACGCCGCCGTAGACCCCAGCGCCACCAGCGTGTCCATGTTCGGGGCACGGTGCCACAGGGATTTATAGCCGCTGATGAAGAATTTCTGGTTGATGACCATAATGATGACCGTCAAAAGCAGCTGCAGAAGTCCCTGCGCCACATGGTTCTCCGCCAGAAACGCCGGCAGCGGCCAGCCCCACATCATGTGCCCCATGGAAATGTACATCAGTACGGCCAGAAAACCCAGCGAAGTAAACAGGCGCCGTTTCAGCACCGGCGTCTCCCGGTCGCGGAGCATTTCCTCCGCATCGGATACGAAATTTCTTCCGGCAGACGCACCGGACATCCCGGCAGCTCTGCCTGTACCGGCCGCGCCGCTCCCGCCGGACACCGCTCCTCCGTTTCCCGCTGCCGCAGCGCCGGACGGCTGTCCCCTCTTCTTCAGGGATGCCCCGTAGCCGGCCGCCTCCACCGCGCGGATCACCGCTTCCGGGGCCGCCGTGCCCTCCACTCCCATGGAATTCGTCAGAAGACTCACGGAGCAGGACGTGACTCCTTCCACCTTCGATACCGCCTTCTCAACCCGCGAGCTGCACGCCGCGCAGCTCATTCCGGTTACAAGATACTGCTGCATGATCTGTCATCTCCTTACGCGTTCTCTATCTTTACCACTTTAAAGTCGGCGCGTTCCACCGCCCGGATCAGCTCCTCATCCTCCACCATGCGGCTCATAGAGACCCGCGCGATATTCTTCTTCAGATCCACCTTCGCAACGGCGCCGTCGATCCGGTCGATCTGCCTCTCCACGCTGTTTTTGCAGTTCTCGCAGTGCATGCCTTCGATAGTGACGATCTTCTCTCCCACCACCGCGCCTTCCAGCTCCTTCTTCGGCGCTTTCGGCACGGAACCGCCGCAGCAGCCGTGCCTTGACCTCTTCACCAGGCCGCGCACGCCGAACACCAGTCCGACCGCGACGACCAGAATAATGATAATATCTCCCATAACCGTTTCCTCCATTCTGAACACTTCCGGATCCTCTCCTTCCGGCCCGGTTCTTTCCCGAAAACACCGTCCCTTCCGCCAGACTCACCGCATCAGCTTCTTAAGCGTCCCCACCAGTTCATCCAGCGTCTCCTCCCGGCCGTCCCGGATATCGCGGACCACGCAGCTTCGGATGTGATTCTCCAGAAGCACCTTGTTAAAACTGTTCAGGGCCGCGTTGACGGCAGCCACCTGCACCAGGATATCCGTACAATAGACGTCCTTTTCCACCATGCTCCTGATCCCTCTCACCTGACCTTCGATGCGGTTTAAGCGATGAATCAGATCCTTATATTCTTTCTCGGAACGTTCCTTCTTCTTATGACTGCAGCACGATTGCTCTTCCATTGGCAGATCTCCTTTCTGTCTGCTATTATATACCCCATGGGGGTATAATGCAAGCCTTTTTCATCAAATATCTGCTACAATTTTTATATCATATGGAAATTTGATCAATAAAAATGAGTGTGTCATAGCACTTCAACCGACATGAGAAAACAGAGACAGGCCAGAAGATATGGATTGTCTCTATCACTTCAATCATCCCCGGCACGCGTCAAACGCCGGCCTCATATAATTACACGCCTCCCGCGACAGTCCGTTGGCCGCGGCCGCCTTCTCCCACTGTCCCCCGACAGTCCGGCATATCTTCTCTGCCATCATCTCCGCGTCCTTTCTGCTGACCCCGTAATGCGGGGCGGCGCTGACCGCGGCCGAAATCGATATCTCATTGCTGGTCTCGTCCACCATAAGGGACAGCACATCTCCATACGGCACCGGATTGATATCATAAAGCGGCGCAAGCCGCCAGCCCTCTTTCGTCAGCAGAAAACCGTGGTTCCGCAAATGATCGTCGGTATTGGATATCGCCATGTTGAACACGATCCGTTTCCACAGCTCAGCCAGATCCTC
>CANQGA010000215.1 GCA_947600145.1 uncultured Lachnospiraceae bacterium
TTTCAAGTGGAGGTTGGAGAAAGACTAATTTCTACTTGGACCCCTTAGAAGTGGAAGTTAACTTTTCACTTCACCGAGACCGCACAAGTGCAGGAAACTTTCTCCCCGATGTTGACTTCATTTTCCATTTGCCTTATAATGGTATTTATCTATGAGGAAAGAGAGGCACCGCGAAATGATCAAGAGTATGACGGGCTTCGGCAGATGCGAGAAGGCCACGGATCAGTACAAGATCTCCGTGGAGATCAAGTCGGTGAACCACCGCTATCTGGACATGAGCATCAAGATGCCGAAGAAGTTTAATTATTTCGAGGCCGCTCTCCGCAATTTACTGAAAAATGATATCCAGCGCGGCAAGGTGGACATCTTCATTACCTATGAGGATTACACGACGCAGACCATGCAGTTAAAGTACAACGAGGGCCTGGCCGCGGAATACATGGAATATTTTAGGAAAATGAAGGAGCAGTTCGGCCTGACAGACGATGTGTCCGTGACGCAGCTTGCGCGTATGCCGGAGGTCCTGACCATGGAGGAGACGCCGGAAGACGAGGATTCCATGTGGAAGCTTCTGTCCGGCGCGGTGGAAGAGGCGGCGAAGGCGTTTGTGGAGACCCGCATCCGTGAGGGCGAGCATCTGAAGAACGACCTGATCAGCAAGCTGGACGAGATGCTCGCGCTGGTGGAGGAGATCGAGAACCGGTCGCCGTCCATCGTCGACGAGTACCGCGCCAGGCTGACGGAGAAGGTGAAGGAGCTGCTGGAAAGCAATACGGTGGACGAGTCGCGGATCGTGACCGAGACCACGATCTTCGCGGATAAGATCTGTGTGGACGAGGAGACGGTGCGGCTCAGGAGCCATATCGCGGCCACGAAGAAGGAACTGGAGGCCGGCGGGAGCGTAGGGCGGAAGCTGGACTTCATCGCCCAGGAGATGAACCGTGAGGCCAACACGATCCTTTCCAAGGCCAATGACCTGGAGGTGTCCGGCAAGGCCATCGAGCTGAAGACCGGCATCGAGAAGGTCAGGGAGCAGATACAGAACATCGAGTGACGGTATCCGGATCGCGGGAGCGCGGGGCGGAACCGTCCGCGGCGCCGCGCGCCTGGACAAAGCATCGGAGGACAGGAGCATAAGGATATGAGCGATCAGGGAATATTGGCGGTAGTGTCGGGATTTTCCGGCGCGGGCAAGGGAACTCTCATGAAGGAGCTTCTGAGCCGGTACGATAACTACGCGCTGTCCGTCTCAGCCACCACCAGAAGTCCAAGGGAGGGCGAGGCGCACGGCAGGGAGTATTTTTTCGTGACCGAGGAGGAGTTCGACCGGATGGTCCGTGAGGAACAGCTGCTCGAATACGCCAGGTACGTGAAGCATTCTTACGGTACCCCGAAGAGCTATGTGATGGAGCAGCTGCAGGCGGGGAAGGACGTGATCCTGGAGATCGAGATCCAGGGGGCGCTGAAGGTGAAGGAGAAATTCCCGGAAACGCTGCTTCTGTTCGTATCGGCGCCGGACGCGGCGGAGCTTAGGCGCCGTCTGACCGGACGGGGCTCTGAAAGCGAGGAGGTCATCCGCGAGAGACTCGCGCGGGCGAAGGAGGAGGCAGATGGCATGGACCGCTATGACTATCTGCTGATTAACGACGATCTGGACGCCTGCGTCGAGGAGATGCACCGGATCATTCAGGCGCAGCACGCCAGGATGAGCAATAACCGGCGTTTTGTTGAGAAGATCCGCGGGGAACTGGCGGAGTGCTGAAACTGTAAGACTATAACAATGCATCAAAGAGAGGAGCATTTATCTATGTTACATCCATCTTATCATGATCTGATCCAGGCAGTCAACAGCGGTGTGGAGCCGGGCGAGGAGCCGGTGGTCCAGAGCCGTTATTCCATCGTGATCGCGACGGCCAAAAGGGCGCGCCAGCTGATCGCCGGCGAGGACGCCATGGTTCCGTCAGTCGGAAGAAAGCCGCTGAGCGTGGCTGTGGATGAGCTGTATCAGCAGAAGGTGAAGATCGTCAGCGAGGATGATACTGCAGACGACGAGGCCGGAACGGTGAAGGCGGAAGCGGCACAGGCGGAGAACGCGGAAGCGGCCGCGGATGACGCTGACGGCGAGGACCTCTCGGAAGTGACCGAGTAGGGGCGGGGATTTCCCGGCCCGCGCAGGCCGGCTCCTGTGAGGTCAGAACAAGGAGTATACATGAAGATACTTTGCATTTCCCTTGGCTGCGACAAGAATCTGGTGGACACGGAGAAGATGCTGGGGCTTCTGCGCCGCGAAGGATATGAATTTACCGACGACGAGGCGGAGGCGGACGCCATCCTGATCAATACCTGCTGTTTCATCGGCGACGCCAAGGAAGAAAGCGTGAATACGATCCTGGAGATGGCGCAGTGGCGCGCGTCAGGCCCCTGCAGGGCCCTGGTCGTCACCGGCTGTCTGGCCCAGCGCTACCGGGAGGAGATCCTTACGGAGATCCCGGAGGTGGACGCGGTGGTGGGCACATCGGCTTACGGCGAGATCGCCGAAGTGCTTGACAAAGCCTTAAAAGGAGAGAGATCCGAGAGTTTTGCCGACATCAACGCGCTGCCTGAGATCAGGACGGACCGGATCGTGACCACCGGCGGATACTACGCGTTCCTTAAGATCGCGGAGGGCTGCGGCAAGCGCTGCACCTACTGCATCATTCCCAGCCTGCGGGGCAGTTACCGGAGCGTTCCGATGGAAGAACTTCTGGGCGAAGCCCGGACGCTTGCGCGGCAGGGTGTGAAGGAGCTGATCCTGGTGGCCCAGGAGACGACGCTCTACGGCGTGGATCTGTACGGGGAGAAGTCGCTTCCGCGGCTTCTGCGGGAGCTTTGCCGCGTCCCCGGCATCCAGTGGATCCGGATCCAGTACTGTTATCCGGAGGAGATCACCGAAGAACTGATCGATGTGATCGCGGAGGAGGAGAAGATCTGCCATTATCTGGATCTGCCGATCCAGCATGCCAGCGACCGGATCTTAAAGCGCATGGGCCGGCGAACCACGCAGGAGAGCCTGCGGCAGATCGTAGGCCGTCTGCGGGAGCGGATCCCGGACATCGCGCTCCGCACCACGCTGATCTCGGGTTTCCCGGGAGAGACGCAGGAGGATCACGAGATCCTGATGGATTTTGTAAATGATATGGAATTCGAGCGGCTGGGCGTGTTCGCCTATTCGCAGGAGGAAGATACGCCGGCGGCTTCCTTTCCGGATCAGATCCCGGAAGAAGTGAAGGAAGAACGTCGGGACGAAGTGATGGAACTCCAGCAGGAGATCGCCTTCGAGAAGTCGGAAGCGATGGTGGGGCGCGTGCTGGAGGTGCTGATCGAGGGCAAGGTGGCCGACGAGAACGCGTATGTGGGGCGGACCTATATGGACGCGCCGGGCGTGGACGGGCTGCTGTTTGTGAATACGGATGAAGAACTGATGACCGGCGATTTCGTCAGGGTGAAGGTGACGGGAGCCGCCGAGTATGACCTGATCGGGGAGATCTGCGAGGAGGGGAGCATATGAATCTGCCTAACAAATTAACGATTTTCCGGGTGATCCTGATCGTGCCCTTTGTATTGCTTCTTCTGGGCAGCCACCAGCAATGGGGGTGGTTTATGGCGATCTTCGGCGGCATCCTGGAGTATGTGGATTACATTGCCGTCGCCATTTTCATCGTCGCCAGCCTGACGGACATGCTGGACGGAAAGATCGCCAGGAAATATAACCTTGTCACCAATTTCGGAAAGTTCATGGATCCGCTGGCGGATAAGCTTTTAGTCTGCTCGGCGCTCATCTGCCTGGTGGAAATGGGCCGGCTTCCGGCCTGGATGGTCATCATCATCATCAGCCGCGAGTTCATCATCAGCGGCTTCAGGCTGGTGGCCTCCGACAACGGCGTGGTCATCGCGGCCAGCTACTGGGGAAAGTTCAAGACTACCTTCCAGATGATCGCCGTGATCCTGCTGATCGTGAATTTCCAGGCGGATTTCATGCGGATGCTCACGACGCTCTGCGTCTGGATCGCGCTGATCCTGACGGTCGTGTCGCTCGTCGATTATATCGCTAAGAATTACAGGGTGCTTACGGAAGGGAGTATGTGAGATGACAGCGGAACTGATCTCTGTGGGAACAGAGATCCTTATGGGCAATATCGTGAATACCAACGCCCAGTACCTGGCCGCCCAGTGCGCCGGTCTGGGCCTGTCCATGTACCATCAGACTGTGGTGGGGGACAATGAAGAACGTCTCGCGGAGGCTCTTCGGACGGCTCTCGGCCGGGCCGACGTGGTGATCCTGTCCGGCGGCCTCGGGCCGACGGAGGACGATCTGACCCGCGAAACCTGCGCGAAGGTCATGGAGATGCCGCTGGAACCGGACGAGCATACGAGGGAGCGGATCCGGGAGTATTTTAAGAACAGTACGTATAAGGAGATCCCCGACAATAACTGGCGCCAGGCCATGGTTCCCCACGGGGCCGTGGTCCTCGACAATGAAAACGGCACCGCGCCGGGACTGATCCTGGAGAAGTACGGCAGGTGCGCGATCCTGCTGCCTGGCCCGCCGAACGAGCTGATCCCGATGTTTGAGGAGAAGGTGTTTCCGTACCTGCAGAGAAAGCAGCCGGAGCTTCTCATTTCCCAGATGGTTAAGATCTGCGGCGTGGGCGAGAGCAAGGTGGAGAGCGAGCTTCTGGATCTGATCGACGCACAGACCAATCCGACCATCGCCACCTACGCGAAGGTGGGCGAGGTCCATCTGCGCGTCACCGCCAGGGCCGCGAACCCCGAGGAGGGAGAGAAGCTTCTCCGCCCTGTGGTGAAGGAGATCCGCCGGCGGTTCGGCACGGCGGTCTATACGACCCGCGAGGATGAGACGCTGGAGATGGCGGTGGTCCGCCTCCTTAAGAAATACGAGCTGACCGTGACCACGGCCGAGTCCTGCACCGGGGGCATGCTGGCATCCCGGATCGTCAATGTTCCCGGCGCGTCGGAGGTATTCCGGCAGGGCTTCGTGACGTATTCGAACAAAGCCAAGCGAAGGCTTCTGGATGTGAACAAGGCGACCCTTAAGAAATACGGCGCCGTCAGCAAGGAGACCGTGAAGGAGATGGCCACCGGCGGCGTGTTCGCGTCGGACGCGGACGCCTGCGTGGCGGTCACCGG
>CANQGA010000216.1 GCA_947600145.1 uncultured Lachnospiraceae bacterium
ATGAAGAGGAGGGCCTTCTTACCCCGGGACGCAATCCCGCCAACGGCTACCGGGAGTATTCCCTGGAGGACGTGGCTCTCCTTAAGAAGATCCGGCTCCTGCGGAAGCTGTCGGTCCCCATCGGGGACATCCGGGATATGGCCGGCGGAACGCTCTCCTTAGGCGACTGTCTGGAGAGGCGGCTCGCGGCCCTGAACCGGGAGGAAGAAAGCCTTAAGCACACGCGGCTGATCTGCCGGATGATGCAGGACGACCGGACAGCGTTTGACGGCCTCGACGCCGCCCGCTGGCTGGATCAGATGGAAACTCTGGAAGAAGGAGGCACGCAGTTTATGAATGTGGAACAGACAGATTTAAGGAAACGGAAGCTCGTCCCCGTTATCGCGGCGGCGGTCACCATCACGGTCATGCTGGCGTTTCTGGCCGCTTTCTGGTGGCTGAACCAGCTGGATCCCGCTCCCGCGCCGGTTCTTGTGATCATCACCGTTATGCCGGTCCTGGTCATGATCGGAGTCGTCGCTGCCTGCAGGGAAAGACTGAAAGAAATCGAAGGAGGAGAAGAAAATGAAGCTCTTAAATATTGAACATTACCCCGGAAAAGAATACGAGGCGCTGGGCCTTGTGAAAGGCTGCGTCGTAGAGTGCAAGAATTTCGGCCGTGACCTTATGGCCGGCATGAAGACGCTGGTGGGCGGCGAGATTCCCGGCTACACCGAGATGCTGAACGAAGCCCGCGCCATCGCCGTCAAGAGAATGGTGGACGAGGCCGAGGACCTCCACGCGGATGCGGTCATCGGCGTCCGCCTGGCCTCCTCTTCCATGATGCAGGGCGCCGCCGAAGTCGTGGCTTACGGGACGGCGATCCGGTTTATTGAGAAATCGTGAAGAAACAGCCAAATTTTTATTCCCTTAATGATCGCGTATATTACTCACCATCCTCCAAGACTATTGATTTTTTACCCGGGAACAGATATAATGTTCACAAGAAAATTATTAATCCCCTCGTATAGTCATAGTCACGCAGTAAATATGATGAAGCTTTTCGCAGGGCGAACGAGGCAAATTGGAGGAAAAAAATGGGAGTGAAAGGGAAAAACAGATTTTTTGCGTTTGTGCTTGCCATATGCATGACGGCCTCTCTGATGGCCTGCCATAGTTCAGACAGCAGCATAAGCGGCGGAGAAGTGAAGGATGCTGCGGAAACTGCCGCAGCCGTGGAAACGGGCGGCAGTTCGGAAAAAGACAGTGCTGAAACGGCGGGGACAGACGCGGCGGCTGTGGAGACGGATTCAGGCCCTTATCCGTCAGACGAGTTTGAGCGGGCGGCGTGGTATGGATTTTTCCCTGGGGAACTGGCTGGGATCGAGAAGAATTCACCGGTTACCTGGAGACAGGCCTGCGATCTGCTCGGCAGGATGATAAAGGTGTGGGACGCGGAAAGATACGGAGTCTGGCAGGAAAAGACGGCGCAGGCCCCGGATACGGAGATTCCATGGAACGGCGCGATGCTGTCGCTGTATGAAGCGGCGGAGCTTCTGGATGTAACGGATGCGAACGCCGAAAGCAAAGCGGATTACGATTACGTGAATCCCATGCCCTCTCCTCTGTTTGATCCTGATACTGTCGTTCAGATGGGCGGGACTTTTGACTATCGGGAATTTCCAAAGCAAACTGCGGCCCTTTACTATAATGCCCGCCGTGTTTCCTGTGTCAGCGGACATGCGTTGATCGAGCCCCCGCAGCCGCAGGTGGATCTTTCGACGCCCCTTGATCTGGAAACGGCAGTATGCGCGGCCGTCAGGCTGTACGAGAGCGTCCCGGAGCATCTGTCGGATACCGATGCCATCGATACGGGAGAAAGCAGCGCGTGGGAGGCGGCTTTTTTGGAATCTGCCGAACAACGGATCGCAAAGATCCTGAATAATCGTGAGAATATCATACCGGAAGACGCCCATGATATTTACTATATTTCCAATAATGGCAATGACACCAACGACGGCCGCTCGCCGGACCGTGCCTGGGCGACGCTTGAGAAGATCAACCAGTCCTATCTGCAGCCAGGGGATGTAGTCTGCTTTGAACGCGGCGGACTGTGGCGCGGCAAACTGACGCCTCAGCCTTCGATTACCTTTACGACCTACGGAGAAGGCCCCAAGCCTATCATTACATGCTCTCCTGCCAATGGAAGCGGCGCTGAAAACTGGGTTTTGTACGGCCAAAGCAGCGATGGCGGTCAGATCTGGAAGTATACGCATGAGATCAGTGAAACAGGCGGGATCGTGCTTGGAGATACAGGGACGATCGCAAAGCGGGTATTTGCCTGGTATGACGGAAAAAATTTTTATAATACGTGGGACAAGCAGGTTCCCTTTGAGCTGGAAAATGAACTGCTTTGGGACTTAAGCTTTTACTGTGACATTGCGTATCCGGAGCATGAGCTGCCGTTTCCGGTCAGTGCATATGCGGACAAAGCGACGATCTATCTCCGATGTGATGCGGGAAACCCGGGAGAAATTTATGACACGATTGAATTTATGAGTACCCAGGTGAATGAATCGCCATTTGCCAACATCCATTTATCGGATGGAAGTTCTCTTTATAATCTTTCCATCCAGTACTTTGCCGGGCGGGCTGTACTGCTTCGCAAGGGATGTACAGTAAAATACTGTGATATCGGTTTCGGAAGCGGAGCTCTGGATGTTTTCACCCCGCCCGATGAACAATGCGGCATCTGGATTGATGACAGCGCCCTCTTTTTCCAGGCCTCCGATGTGACAATTGCGGATAATTACATTCACGATGTGGACTGTCATTCGGTCACGCTGGAATTAGGCGGAGACGTTGAATTGATGCGTGCGGACGCTCCATTTCAGAATATCAAATTCCAGGATAATGTTGTCAGAAGATGCGATATCGGCATTTATTGGGCGAACAACCAAAGGGAAACCTGGGAAATGGAAATGTTCGGGCCTTCTGAAATCAGCGGCAATTACATGATGGAGATCGGCAGCGGCTGGTTTGCCGAGCGCCTTTCGAATATGGATTCCGCAGCGCAGCTTCAAATGTCCCGTATCGCCCTTAATTTCGGAGGAAACCCGGAGGTGGGCATTCAGAATGTGAAAGTAGAAGATAATGTTTTCTACAAGGCGGATCTCAATCTGATAACCTGTACCTGGCTGGGCGGCGGAAAGCCGTATTTCCACGGCAATACTTACGCGCAGGACGTGGGACACGGGCTGATCAACGTTCTGTCTCCCAATGTAATGGCATATGAAATTGAAAGCGCGAAGGAATATATCGCCGAGCAGTATCAGGAGGAGGACTTTGAAGTCTATCTGATCAAATAGCCAAATGGCCCGCCCGGAAGTTCTTGCTTCCGGGCGGGCCGCTGCTGTCATTTCAAATGCCGCATCACTCCCACTCTTCGATCTCAAGATACTCTTCGCACCCGCGCAGAGCTTCCGGCAGCGGCCCGCTCTCTACGAGGTACAATTCATGCAGCGCCCTTGTACATCCCAGATACACCTTCCGCCGGATGGAATTATTTCCTTCGTTCGAATACACACAGCGAAACAGGATCACCGCGTCAAATTCCAGTCCTTTCGCCAGCAGAAGCGGAAGAATGACCACTCTGCCTTTTAACTCGTCCTCCGGAGACTCTATCAGCTGCACTTCGTCCCGGTCAGGCAGTCTCTCCCAGACCGCCGCAGCCTCCTCCCCGCTGTTTGTGATGACCGCAGCCGAATGATACTTCTTAAGCCGCTCAAGGATCGGCGCGATGCAGGATAGCGGATCCTGGCTTAGGATATACCGCGGCTTACCAGCCATCCGCTGAAAATAGGAATATCCTTCCGCCGCCCCGATCAGCGCGAAAGCCAGCGCGTTGATGTCGCCGGACGAACGGTAGCATTTGCTGAGACGGATCCGGACAAGGCCGGGCCCGAATACATTTTCATAATCGTCATATTCCTGGATCGTCGTCAGAGGGTTGACGGTCTGGCAGATATCGCCAAGCAGCGTAAAGCTGCTTCTGGGCAGCAGCCGCTTCATGATATGCAGCTGGAGCAGACTGTAATCCTGGGATTCGTCGATTACCGTGTGGAGGATATTGGAAAATGGAGCCGCCTCCCCCATCAGCGTCCTGACAAACAGCAGGAAAAGCGCGTCCTCGTACCAGAGCACGCCAAGCTTCAGCGACTCATAAAACCGCACCGCCTCTTCCTCTTCTTCCTCCGCCCGGCGCAGATACGCGGTCAGGATAAGCGCTGCCTGTTTCCCCGGATCCAGCCGGTTTAAGCGGATGAATTTCTCCTGCGCCGAATCCAGATACGACTGCAGCGTCCTCTCATAGATCAGACGGAGTTCCCACTCCGACAGATATTCCTCGTGATCTCCTTCAATATTTCTGCAGATTTCTTCCTTATTCTTCTCAAAGAATTCCTCGATGGACTGCCGGATCCGGTGTTCCAGCCGGCTGCGGCGGGCCTTAAA
Organism: uncultured Lachnospiraceae bacterium; assembly: GCA_947600145.1. GTDB lineage: Bacteria > Bacillota > Clostridia > Lachnospirales > Lachnospiraceae > UBA3402. Next base: position 4,492 of record CANQGA010000216.1, read on the forward strand.
ATCAAGGGCCCGGTCTGCCTGCCGGCTCTCCCGGTCATTCTCGCCGGAGTTCCGCGATACCACGATCTTCCCCTTATAGCGGATCTCAGGCGCCTGGAACGCAAAAGAGGCAAAATAGTCTGTACAGTACCGGATCATATCCGCGGAATACTTGAGGCGAAGGTATTTCACGCGGGCTGAGTCAGGATTCTCCTCCTCCAGGGCTGGCGTCATTCGTCCCGGCTGCTTCGGATCCAAACTTTCCCACATCAGACCTGATCCGCTGTCCAGCCATTTCAGCTGACTGTAGTAATCCTCTACCACCACATCTTTTCCCATAAATGTCCCCAAAATATCCGCGAATACCATACTCCGCGGCGGCATCTCCCCGAGATCCGGCAGGATCGACGAAACGTATGAACTGAAAATGTGGTTATTGGACAGAACCAGAACATTCTCCGCCTTTACGGTCTCTCTTAAATTGTAAAGCACATACGCGACGCGGTGCAGACCGATGCTGGTCTTCCCGCTGCCTGCCAGTCCGTAGATCAGGCAGGAACGCTTCGGATCGCTTCGGATCGCCAGATCCTGCTCCTTCTGGATACTGGCGGCGATGACCTTCAGCTTATGGTCGGAGTGTTCGGAAAGCACTCTATCCAGAATATCGTCGTCCATAGACGACTCCGT
>CANQGA010000217.1 GCA_947600145.1 uncultured Lachnospiraceae bacterium
GCATGAAAGCACTGGAAGAGAGAATCCGCAGGGACGGTATCCTGGCGGAGGGCGATGTACTGAAGGTAGACTGTTTTCTGAATCATCTGATGGATGTGGACCTGTTTCACGAGATGGGCATGGAGTTTAAGCGGCTGTTCGCCGATAAGCCCATCAACAAGATCCTGACCATTGAGGCCAGCGGGATCGGCATCGCCTGCGTGGCGGCGGAGTGCTTCCATGTGCCGGTGCTGTTCGCGAAGAAGGCCCAGAGCCTGAACCTGTCGGGAGACGTTTATACGACGAAAGTGCAGAGCTACACCCACGGAAGAGTGTACGACGTGATGGTTTCCAAGCGGTTCATCGGGCCGGAGGACCATGTGCTGATCATCGACGATTTCCTGGCCAACGGCTGCGCGCTGAAGGGACTGATCGAACTGGTGCAGAGCGCGGGCGCGACCGTGGAGGGCATCGGCATCTGCATCGAGAAAGGCTTTCAGCCGGGCGGAAAGATGATCCGGGATATGGGTATCCAACTGGAGTCCCTGGCCATTGTCGAGAGCATGGATCCGGCGACGGGGGAGATCGTGTTTCGGGAGCAGCAGAACACCTGATATTTTTGTATTGGGAGGTGCTGTAAATGGAGAAAAGGGAAATTGTATTATTCGAGTATAATGACATCAGGCTTGAAGTGCCTGTGACACCAGAACAGGAAACCGTGTGGCTGACTCAGGAACAAATGGCTGTTCTTTTTGATACCGCCCGTTCTTCTATTGCCTATCATATCAGCAATATATTCAGAGAAAAAGAACTTGATCAGAATACTTCTGTCGAAATTTTCGACAGAAGTATCAATAGAGCATCAAGACCACCGATGTATTACAACCTCGATGTCATCATTTCTGTCGGATATCGGGTAAAATCCCATCGAGGCGTTGCATTTCGCAAGTGGGCGAATTCCGTCCTGAAAGAATACATAATGAAAGGATATGCGCTGAACAATAACCGTATCAATCAGCTTGGCGAGGTGATACGGGTCATGAAGCGTACGGGAAATGCCCTGGACAGCGGACAGGTGCTTTCGGTAATCGAAAAGTACAATGAGGCGCTAAGCCTGCTGGATTCCTATGATCATCAGAATATGGAACGCCCGAAGGGCAGGGAGGCCGTTTATGTTCTCACTTATGAAGAATGCCGTCAGGTGATCGACAGTATGCGTTTCGGCGATGAATCAGAGCTTAATTATATACCTCTAAAATCCTCGTAATTTCTTCTGTCAGTTCCGCCACGCTGTGGGCGCGGCTGCGGCTGCACACATGGGCCGGTTGGCCGCACAGAAGGCAGCGGCGGGGGGCGAAGCCCAGCTCCTCGCGGGATACTTTTGTACCGTCCGCGCGCAGCACGTCGATATCGAAGAGCCGGCCGAGGCGGTCCTGATCCTCTAAGGCGATCATCAGCTTCTTAGCCGTTTCCGGCAATACATCCACGCAGTAGAAGGCCTCGTAGCCGGTCTTTTCCCGAACCGCCTCTGAGCGGAGCGTGAGGATCTGATTCTTGCTGAGAACCGATTCGATCCTTCCGCGTCCGGTCTCAAAGGCTTCCGGTATGCCGGGCAGTATCTTCACCGGACCCGGGATATTTAAGGTCAGGCAGATCAGAGGCTTTTGATGGGCGTTTAGAAGTCTCTGCTGGAGCCGGCATCGCGCCTCCCTCGCATTCAGCATATCCATTAAACTGACGTCTTCCATGAATGTGTCCTCCGTTTGTCGCCCGCTTTCGCCGGGATATCCACTGTTTTTCTGGCAGAAATTGGAGTGAAACGATCGCTTGCGAAGCTGTTCCCGCACGGCGGGGCGCAGAGTGATCCGAATGCAGGTTAACGCTTGTCAGTTTACCATTATAACCGGGAATCAATAAGAAGACAAATACATAATGGTTTATGGCAGCTATAGATGCGGAGTTATTGTTTCTTTATCCAATAAGTGTAATATATAGGTTTTGGCTATGGCAGCTATGAAGAAAACCTATTTGACGGAAAGAAGAATGGGCGGTATGATAGGAAAATACGGTATGGAACGATTACGGAGAAAGGATGACGGGAAGATGGAAAAGACCAGACGGCTGCCGGCCATTTTCTTCATTATGATGAAGATCGGCCTGTTTACCTTCGGCGGCGGGTGGAGCATCATCGCCCAGATCCAGAATGAATTCGTGGACAAGAAGGGCTGGATGACAGAGGAACAGATCGTGGACTATATGTCCCTGGCCAAATCATTTCCGGGGATCATGATCATCAATATGTCGGTCTTCTGCGGCTATACCATGGCAGGCGCGGCGGGAGCCGTTGCCGCGGCCTTCGGGCTGTCGCTGCCGGCGCTTGCGGCCATCGCGGTGGTGACGTATTTCTATGAGTCCCTGCGGGACAATATCTATGTGGCGAAGATCTTAAACGGAGTCCGCAGCGTGGTCATTCCGATCATCATCAGCGCCTGTGTGCGGATGCGGGGCACCGCGATCCGCGGGAAATCGGCCTGGGTGATCCTTGCCGTCAGCTTTGTTGTGTGTACGCTGACCGGCTTCAGCAAGCTTCTGCTGATCCTGATCGCGCTGGCGCTGGGACTTCTGATCTGGAGAGGGAGGATAAGCGATGATCTATCTTAAATTATTTATCTCTTTTATGAAGATCGGATTCTGCAGCTTCGGCGGCATGACCATGATCCCGGTCATCAACGACGAGGTGCTGCGCTACGGATGGATGACGGCGGCGGAGGTCATGGACATCGTGGCCGTGGCGGAGATGACGCCGGGGTCTCTGGGGATCAACTGCGCTACCTTCGTTGGCCTGCGGACGGCCGGCATTCCGGGGGCGCTTTTCGCCAGCCTCGGCGTCATGATGCCGTCGCTGACACTGTCGATGCTGGCGGCCCATTTCATCCTGCATATGAAGGGCAATAAATACCTGGAGAGCGCCATGCGCGGCGTGCGCCCGGCGAGCCTGGGAATGCTGGCGGCCGCGGCGGTGACGCTGAGCGTGTCCACTTTCGTGGCGGGCGGTGTGATCGACTTAAGCGGATTCTCGATTCCGGCTTTTTTGAGCGGGATATCCTGGAACCTGGTTTTGATCGCGGTCATCACCGGCGTGATCCTGCTGAAATTCAAGCTGTCCATTCCGAAGACGATCCTGATCGCGGCGGCGTTGGGATTGCTGATTGGGTAAGAAGACTGGCAGGATGATTCCGGAATATTACATAATGCGAGCAGGACGCCAGTGACGTCCTGTTCATATTTCCATGCGAGCAGGACGCCAGTGACGTCCTGTTCGTATTTGCACAAAAGCCTGCCGACCGGCAGACTTTCTGTATCGGTTCAACATAGGTCATTCCGCGATAAACGGATGTTCCTTCTCCGTCAGGATCTCGATAAAATCCCTGCTGTATCTGGGAAGATACCGGTCCTTGCGGCGGCAGATATAGAAGCTTCTGCGGCTGTCGATATCAAGGAGCGGGTACATGACGCAGTCCGGCAGCAGCTCAGGCGTCATCTCGATGTAGTTCTGCGGGCAGATCATGACCGCGTTGCAGGCGACGGCGGTGCGCTTGGCCACCTCGATGCTGATGGTCTCCAGAAGGATCTTCGGGCGCATATTCTTGCGGATGAAGAGCATGTCCTGGGTTGTGCGGACGCTGTGGCCGGATTTGATATTGACGAACATCTCGTCCCTGGCTTCGGTGATATCGATGGGCGTGCCGGCCGGGATACGCTTCGCGATGGCGGAGCCGGTGCCGGTCAGAAGAACCAGTTCCTCGGTTTCAACCAGGATGTATTCCAGCTCCTCATGGCGCGGGAATGTGGTCAGGCACGCGAAGTCCACATGGCCTTCCAGTACCATGGATTCCAGGGTCGCGGAGCCGAATTCGTGGGTGTTGATCTCCACGTGGGGATACATCTGCATAAAACGGGGCATCACGTAGGGCATCACCTGCATGGCCCGCTGGACCGGGATGCCCAGCTCGATGGTGCCGTGGTCTTCCTGATTGATCTCCAGGATCTCTTTGGCCAGGTTCTGGTTGATGGTCAGGATCTGGCGGGCGGCTTCCATGTATTTCTGGCCGGCGTAGGTCAGCGTGATGGGGTCGGTGCTGCGGTTGAAGATGGGGGTTCCCAGATTGCTCTCTACAAGCTTTACCATCTGGCTCAGAGAGGGCTGGGAGACATAGAGCTTACGGGCGGCGGCGGTAATGCTGCCTTCCTGAAGGATCGTAAGCATGTACTGGGCGTGTTTGACATTCATTTACTGGCTGACTCCTTGGTAAGGCGGCGCGGTCCGGCACGGGGATCCCGCAGCCGTACGGCATCGCGAATTTGTATTAAAGTATATCATAAGAAACGTGTTCATTCAATAGCGACTTCCTTCATACAGCGCAGAAACAGCTGGTCCGCCTTGGAGAGAAAGCTGTCCTGGGTCGTGGCGATGCACAGATCCCACCAGGCTTTGTAGCGGTCTTCGATGGACAGGAGGACCGGCGGGCGGCGGTGTTCGATGGTGAGCCTGGAATACTGGAGCGGCACCATGGTGATGCCTACGCCTTCAGACGCCAGAAGCTGGGCCGTGATATGGTTCCTAAGCGTCATGGCGGTCCGGATGCCGCGGATCCCGGCGCGCCGCAGGACCGTGTCGGTCACCTGCCGGATGCGCTGCTCGGGATTTAAGCGGATCATGGGTTCGCCGGCCAGAAGACGGATGTCCAGGACCGGATAGGGTGAGCCTTCCCGCGGAACCGCCTTTTCCACCAGCGGGTGATCCGGCGACAGGACCACGACAAAGGGATCCCGCTGCAGGATCTCGTACCGGATGCGGGTCTCCTGGGTCTGGGCCGGGGCGTGCATTACAAGGAAATCCAGCTCGCCGGACAGCAGGCGCTTCTCCAGGATCGCGGTGGTGTCCTCAGCTACCTGAACCTCCACGAACGGGCAGATCTCCTGAAACCGCTTCATGGTCTGGGGCAGGAGAAGCATTCCCAGGTGGTTGGTAATGCCGAAATGGATGCGGCCGGTCTTTAAGTTGTTGATGTCGCTGACCTCGATCTCAAAATTCTCGTACATCTTGAG
>CANQGA010000218.1 GCA_947600145.1 uncultured Lachnospiraceae bacterium
ACGGCCAGGATGTATGCCATGGTCATGAATGTGGTGATGCCGGCCATGATCTCAGTTTTGACATCCGTGTGCCGGTCGCTTAAGTGAAACACTTTTTCGAGAAATCCTTCATTCCCTTTCATTTTTTGTTCCTCCTGCCATTCGAGGGTTCATGTTCCATGGGAAATGTCTTTGCGGGCAAAGGCATTCGGCGGGCAAAGGCATTCGGCACGAAGCATGATAATTTATCGTAACGCAGACATTTTATCATACTTTTCGATGAAGAACAATCGGAAAGTATGTATTTTCTGACGATTTTTCGGAAAAATTTTTGTCTATTTTTGAAAACATTGAAATGCTGCGGGAAAGCGCTTATAATGGGTAGGTGATAACAGACGGTTATGGAAACGGCGCCCTGCCGGGCGGGACTGCCCAGCGGCGCTTTTTTACAGAACGGAAAGGCGGGTTTACGGAAGAATGAGCGGCGTGCAGCAGAACGAATATGCGCAGGGTGGCTGCGTTTCGGAGCCGTACGGTGCCCCGGCGCTGCGGGAGCAGAAACGCCGGGCTCTTACGGCGATCGGCGAAAAAAGAGATTTGATCTGCGATGTGGCGGATCGGATCTGGGAATACGCGGAGCTGTCTCTTAAAGAGGAGAAGTCGGCGCAGCTTTACTGCCGTGTGCTTGAGCGGGAGGGGTTCCGCGTGGAGAAAGGGATCTGCGGGATCCCTACGGCGTTCGCGGCCAGCTTCGGAAGCGGCAGGCCCCTGATCGGGATCCTGGCGGAGTACGACGCGCTCTCAGGACTTTCCCAGAAAGCGGGAAGCACGGAGCGGGAGGAGATCACTCCCGGCGGGAACGGGCACGGCTGCGGGCATAATCTCCTGGGCGCCGGGGCGCTGGCGGCGGCCATCGGCGTGAAGGCGTTTCTGGAGAGCTCCGGGCGGACGGGGACGGTCACGCTCTACGGCTGCCCGGGAGAGGAAGGCGGCGCGGCCAAGGCGTTCATGGCCCGGGATGGTCTGTGGAAGGAGCTGGACGCGGCGCTGACCTGGCACCCTGAGGATATGAACGAGGTGGCCACCGGTTCTTCCAACGCCTGTATCCAGGTGCAGTACAAGTTTCAGGGCGTCGCGTCCCATGCGGCCGGAGCGCCGGAAAAGGGGCGGAGCGCTCTCGACGCGGTGGAGCTTATGAACATCGGCGTCCAGTTCCTGCGGGAGCATATGAGCGACAGGGCGCGGATCCATTACGCCATCACCGACGCCGGCGGCGTCAGCGCCAATGTTGTGCAGCCGCGGGCCAGCGTCCTCTATATGGTGCGCTCCAACCATGTGGCGGAGGCGGTGGAGCTTCAGGCGCGGGTGGACCGGATCGCCCAGGGGGCGGCGATGATGACGGATACCACGTTTGAGCGCAAATTCATCGACGGCGTGGCGGATACGGTCAGCAATTTCGCGCTGGAGCGGGTGCTCTACGACAATTTCGCCGAAACCGGCGTCCCCTCCTATACGGAGGAGGAGAACGCGTTCGCGGACGAACTGGCGAAGACCTATCCGGGAAGCGGCGGCGTTCCGGGGGTGGCGGCGGAAAATGACGCCGGACTGCGCCGGCAGGTGATCCGGATGCGCGAGGAGACGGGGCACGCGATGAACGCGTTCCTGGCGCCGCTGTACCAGGGGGACGCCTTCAAGGCGGGTTCCACGGATGTGGGGGACGTCAGCTGGCTGACGCCGACAGCCCAGATCCATGTGGCGGCCTGGCCCAACGGCTGTCCGGGACACAGCTGGCAGAACGTGTCCTGTGACAGGACGGAGATCGGGCGCAAGGCGGCGCTCTGCGCCGGCAGGGTGATCGCGGGGGCGGCCATCGATCTGTTTACAAGGCCGGAGCTTCTCAGGGAGGCGCGGGAGGAATTTGAGCGGCGGACCGCTGACGGGTTCGTCTGTCCGATCCCGCCGGAGGCGGTTCCGGTGGTGCCGGACTGAGAAATAAAATGTAAAATGTACTTGCATTTTCCGTCATAAGGTATATAATGGTCATATGAACAATTATTCATATATTGATTCCGGATTTGGCGTCTCCGGCGTTATCCCCGGAAGAGACCAAAGGAACGCGAACATCATATGCGAGGAGGATATGCCTTATGAAGAAGAAATTTAAAGTAGAAGTGGATTGTGCCAACTGCGCGGCGAAGATGGAAGCCGCGGTGAATAAGATCGAGGGCGTAAAGGAGGCGACGATCAGCTTTATGACCCAGCGGCTGATCATCGAGGCGGACGACGCCAGATTTGACGAGATCGTGCAGGAGGCGGTGAAGGCCTGCAAGCGGGTGGAGCCGGACTGCGTGATCTACGTGTAGAGTTTTTACATGCCGGGCGGCGTCCGGAAATACAAAAACGCGTCACTGGCACGTTTTTGCATACCGGCGTAATACAAAGCAGAAGACACGGAGGGACAGAGGATGAAGACAGTGATCATAGGCATCGCGGGCGGCACCGGTTCCGGCAAGTCTACCTTTACCAACAGGCTGAAGGCGGAGTTCGGAGACGATGTGGCGGTTCTGTACCACGACAACTACTACCGGGCCCAGGACGATATCCCCTTCGAGGAGCGGAAGAAGCAGAATTACGACCATCCCAGCGCCTTCGAGACGGAACTGCTGCTTGAACAGCTTCAGGATCTGAAGGACGGAAAGGCGGTTCGGTGCCCGGTCTATGATTATTCGCTTCACACCCGGTCGAAGGAAACGGTGCTCGTGGAGCCGAAGCGGGTGATCCTTCTGGAAGGCATTCTTGTGCTGGCGGACGAGCGTCTGCGCCGGCTTCTGGATGTGAAGATCTTCGTGGAAGCCGACGCCGATGAGCGCATCCTGCGCCGCGTGATCCGCGACGTGAAGGAACGCGGCCGCGATATCGAGGGCGTGGTGGAGCAGTATCTGACCACCGTGAAACCCATGCATTATCTTTATGTACAGCCCACCAGCGCCCTGGCCGATGTGGTGATCAACAGCGGAAAGAATAAGGTGGCGTTTGAGGTGATGAGCAACTACATCCGCGGTATCCTGGAGAGGGCGGAGTAGAGAAACAGAAAAAATTTCTTTTCGTATCAGTCCATATCCAGCGCCCGGATGAATTCCTCCACCCCGGCCTCCGTCGTCGCCCAGGAGGTGACCAGACGGACGCTCTGATGGTTTTCGTCGATCCGTTTATCCGGCATGAACAGGAAATCTCTGCCGAGCCTCTCGATCATTTCATCGGTGAAAATGGGAAACAGCTGGTTGGTCTGCGGCGGGTAGGCGAATTCGTATCCGCGCTCTGAGAGGGCGCCGCGGAGTCTGGCGGCCATCGCGTTGGCGTGGGCGGCCAGCTCATAGAAAAGACGGCCGCGGAACAGTTCTTCGAACTGGATCCCCAATAGCCACCCTTTCGCCAGCATCGCGCCCCGCTGCTTGATCAGGTAGCGGAAATCCGCTTTCAGCGCGTCATTGACGATGACAAGCGCCTCGCCGAACAGGGCGCCGTTCTTCGTGCCGCCGATATAGAAGACGTCGGTCAGAGCGGCGATGTCCGCCATCGTGAGGTCGTTTGCAGGGCTGGTCAGAGCGGCCCCGAGGCGCGCGCCGTCCAGAAACAGCCAGAGGCCGTTCTGCCGGCAGCAGAGGGAAAGCGCTTCCAGTTCCGCTTTCGTGTATAATGTGCCGATCTCCGTGGAGTCGGAGATGTAGACCATCTTCGGCTGGACCATGTGTTCGTCGGTGTGGGCGGCCAGAACCTCCCGGATCAGCGCGGGGGTCAGCTTTCCGTCGCCGGCGGGCCGCGTCAGCACCTTGTGGCCGGACGCCTCCACGGCTCCCGTCTCGTGGACGTTGATATGCCCGGTGGAGGCGGCGATGACCGCCTGATGGGGGCGCAGCGCCGCGGCGATCACGGCGGAATTGGTCTGGGTGCCGCCCACCAGGATGTGGACGTCGGCGCCGGGACAGCCGGCCTCGGCGCGGATCAGTTCGGCGGCGCGGGCCGTATGGCGGTCCTGGCTGTAGCCGTTATTCTGTTCCAGATTGGTCTCTGCAAGCGCCTGCAGGATGCGGGGGTGGGCGCCCTCGCTGTAATCGTTGTTGAAGCTGTACATTTTCTGAACCTCCGGATTTCTTGCTTTTTCGGTCTGTTTCTTCAAGTCACAGATATCATAATAAATGCAGAGATTTTTTGCAATGCTTTTCATGTTTTTTCACATCGAATGGACATCCTGCGTCTCCTGTGGTAAACTGTCTGCAGACAAAGGATTCTTTTCAGGAGGCGTACAGATATGAAAGGTTTCACTCACAGCGGCACTTTCCACGCGGACGACGTGTTCTCAACGGCGCTTCTGCGGCTGATTTATCCGGATTTTGAGGTTACAAGAGGTTACAGTGTACCGGACGGCTTCGACGGAATTGTCTATGACATCGGCATGGGTGAGTTCGACCACCATCAGGCGGGAGTCCGCAAGCGTCCGGACGGACGGCCCTACGCGGCGTTCGGCCTTCTTTGGGAGAAATACGGCCCTCAGCTGGTCGGGGAGAAGGAAGCGAAGGAGTTCGGCGAGCATTTCGTCGCGGCGCTGGACGACGCGGACAACGGCGGGACGCCGTGCATGCTGTCGGTGGCGGTATCCTGGTTCAATCCGGAATGGGACAGTGCGGATCCGCCGGATGAGCGGTTTGCGCAGGCGGTGGATTTCGCGGAGGGGATCCTGCGGCGTTATCTGTCCCAGATGAAGGCGCAGGAGCGGGCCGGGGTAATCGTGAGAAAAGCCCTTGAGGAAAGCTCGGATCATGTGGTGGTGCTGCCCAGATTCGTGCCCTGGCAGTCGGAGCTGGTGGACACGGACAAGACATACTGCGTGTTTCCGGACGGCCGCGGCGGCTGGGCCGGACAGGGCGTGCCCGCGGCGCCCCAGTCGTTTAAGACGAAGATCCCGTTCCCGGAGGAGTGGGCCGGGGCGGATATCGAGACGCTGCACAGGATCGATCCGAATCTGAACTTCTGCCATAAGGCCAGGTTCTACTTAAGCGCGTCGGACGCGGAGACGGCGGCGCGGATGTGCCGGCTGTCGGA
>CANQGA010000219.1 GCA_947600145.1 uncultured Lachnospiraceae bacterium
ACGAGTCATTTACATGGGCACATTTTCCAAATCCATTGCGCCCGCCATCCGCGTCGGTTTCCTGGTCCTGCCGGAGCGGCTGCTTGCGGTCTATCGGGCCAGACTGCGTTTCTATGCCACCACCGTGTCCAGGATCGATCAGCACATCCTGTGCAGGTTCCTGACGGAAGGGCACTATGAGCGTCATCTGAACCGGATGCGGGCAATTTACCGGGGAAAGCATGATGTGCTCCTGAACGCGCTGAAACGGCTGGAGCCCGATTTCGGGATCCGGGGAGAGTACGCGGGACTTCATGTACTTCTGACGGACCGGAGCGGACGGCCGGAGAGCTGGCTCGTGGAACAGGCCCGGGCAAAGAAAGTTGCGGTATACGGCCTGTCAGCGTGTGTGATCGACGGTGCGGAAAGCCGGTATCCGTCGACCGTCATGCTGGGCTACGCCAATGTAAGCGCGGAACAGATCGTATCCGGCGTGGAACGGCTCTGCGAAGCGTGGAATTGTGAGAAATGAGGGAGAATTTGAAGAGAAAAAAGACGATATGGATCGCTGTCTGCGCATGCTGTGCGGCCATCTGCGTGATAACCGGCGCCGTCCGCGCCGCGGGGGTATGGCAGGAGCGGCAGACGGAGCAGGAGACGATCCTGGAATCCGGGGAGGAGCAGGCCGCGCAGACGGCGGAATCGCAGGCAGTCCAGGGAGATGCGGCAGAAGGAAGCCCGGCTTCGCAGGACGATGATGATCAGGCAGACGCGCAGGCGGATGAACTGGCCGCGCAGACGGGCGAAGCGCGGGTTCCGGCTTTGGATGAGGAACAGAAAGAGCTGCTTGACCGGCTGTCCGCGCAGATCGAAGAGCAGCGGTACGAAGAGGCCGCCCGCCTGATGTTTGAGAGGGCGGATGACCTGGCAGAGCTGTATTATGAAGTGATGGATCAGGAACGGTTCCTTTACCGGGACGGCCGGCTGTCGGAGACGCCTGACGAGGACGGTCTGGTTCTGGCCCGTTCTTCCCTGGTCTTCTGCGGAAGTTTCGCTTCCGGCGCGCCGGAGGGCAGCTGCACGGCCCTGCAGGCCGTGGAACTGGATTATCCGAGGTATGACTTTGCGTCAGGACAGTGGAAGGCCGGGAAAATGAACGGAAGCGGCAGGATCGGCTACTGCTGCTACGAGGGCGCCGGAGAGGAGAACCGGCAGATGGTCCGGGAAGGGGAATTTCTGGAAAACCGGATGAACGGGCAGGTACGCCTGAGTACGGTCAACGCGCAGGGAGAAGAGAGCGTCTGGGAAATGACCGCCGATGACGGCGCCCTGGTTCTGGACGACGTGTGGCTCTATGACGCCGCGGACGACAGTTACCGGCTGCCCGCCGAGCAGGATCCCTCCCACGCTTATCTGGTGACGGGGAAGGAAGCGCCGGGGTTCCGTTTTGAGAACATGATCCTGTGGGAATGACCGCGGAAGAGAAATTAAGAAGACGGCGGATTCAGCGGTCTCTGTGTTCCAGAAAATACAGCAGGTAGCATATGGCCAGAAGGTCCGCGCTGCCGCCCGGGGACAGGTTCAGGGAGATGAATTCCCGGTCGAGGGCGGTCAGGGTCCGCGTGTCCGGATAGGGATCTGCGATGAGCAGGTCCTTTATTTCGTGTACGATCCTCTGCTGGGTCTCGAGGCTGCTGCGGGCGATCAGGTTCGTATCTGTGGCCGCGGTCATCAGGGCAAGAAGGGCGGCGCAGCCGGCGTCATTGACCGACAGGCCCATGGAAATGCCGTTTTTGAGTATCGGGAGGCCCGCCTCGCGGACCGCCGGGAAGCCTGCTTCCGCCTGCCCCCGGATCCCTGTGATCCCGTGCAGGAGATAGAGGCGCTGCCCGGCGGTGACGGCGCACTCCGGCGTAAGACCCGCGAAATCAGAAGCGATCAGGCCCTGCGTCATGGAGGCGCATTCTGAGAGGACGGCGGACGTATCGCGGGGATCATTCATGAGACGTCCGATCGCCGCGCAGACGATGCCCATGGAGAAAATAGCTCCCTTATGTGTGTTGACCCCGCCGGTGGCGGCGAGCATCACCTGCTCTGCCCCTATGCCGGCCGGGCGCAGCCGGGCAAATGTTTCCGCCGCGGCAAGCCGCGCGGTCTCACGGCCGATCCGCGCGCATGTTTCAAAATAGGGTCCCAGAGCGAGGGCGCTGTCCACGAAGGTGCGGATGTCCATGTCCCTGTGGCTGCCGCTGTTGGCCCGGTCTACAAGGCCGGGCTTGGGCGTCGTGCAGACTTCGCAGAGGAGGGCGAGGACGGCCAGGCGGGAGATGAAAGCGGGATCTGTCTGCCGGGCCGTTCCGCCGGGACTGTCCGGCATGATCTCCTGTTCCGTGAAGACCGGGCAGTTCAAAGAGCCGCGGCCCGGCCGGGAGATCCGGCCGGATATGGCGGCGATGATGCGGTCTGTGTTCTGTCCTGTACCTGTCATGGTCGTCCTTTCATTTCCGTAAATGCTCTGTTGTCATTTCTGCGCGTCTTCCCGGCCGATAAGCGTCTGATAATAATTCTGCAGCACATAAAACGCCGGTTTCCTGTATGTCTTATCCGGAGAGAGCAGTCCCTTGCGGTTATAATAGCCCTGGATCGCGCTGGTACGCCGCGGACAGCGGAAATCGAACAGGATCCAGGGGGTGGTTCCCTTTACGTAGTCGATGCCGCGCAGCGTCTCTGCCTGACGCTCATAGACATAGGCCTGGTATTCCTCAGTGCCCTTGTCCTGAAGCGTTCCGTGGTGGCCGGGCATGGCGTCCGCGCCGAATTCCGTGATGATCACGGGTTTTTCGGGATCGCTGTTGGCGAAAAGCTGCGGCAGCTGGGCAAAATCAGGGGAGTACCATCCGAAATATTCGTTCAGCCCGATGATATCCAGATATTCCGCCAGCCGGTCGGCGATCGCCAGCTTGTGCATGCTGACCAGACAGGCGGCGGAGACCATGCGGGTCTCGTCGGCCGCATGGGCGCAGTCGGCCAGGCGCTTCATGAACGCCAGCCGCTCGTCGGAGTCGGCGTTCTCATTTCCGACGGACCAGATGATCACGCTGGCGCGGTTCCAGTCGCGGAAGATCAGCTCTTTCAGCTGATTCTCCGCGTCTTCATAGGTCTCTTCGCGGCTGAAGCGGATCGCCCAGTAGACTGGGATCTCCTCCCAGAGAAGAAGACCTTCCCGGTCGGCCAGCCTCGCCATCCGCTCATCGTGGGGATAGTGGGCCAGGCGCATGAAGTTGCAGTTCATCTCCTTGGCCAGGCGGATTGTCTCCAGGCGTTCCTCGTCGGTGGGCGCCTTGCCGCGGGCAACGCTCTCCTCGTGGCAGCTGATGCCACGCAGGTAAACGGGCCTGCCGTTCAGCAGGATGTCGCGCCCCTGGACCCGGATCTCGCGGAACCCGACGGTATCGCTGACCGCGTCTTCGCCGCAGGAGAGGAAAACGTCGTAGAGACGCGGATTTTCCGGGGACCACAGCTCCGGCTTCGTGTCGATGACCAGCTCGCCGCAGCCGTCCGTGACCGGGATCTTTGCGCAGATGCCAAGCTCCGGGATGCGCAGTTCGGCGTCTGCGTCTGAGACCGGTGATTCCGCTCTTGGTGATTCCGCTCTTGGTGATTTCGCACCTGGTGTTTCCGCACATGGCGTTTCCGCGGTTAGTGTGTTCCCCGCATCCGACAGCTGTACGCGCGCTTTGATCTTCGAGAACGTCCCGTCCGGCACCAGCGCGATCTGGAACCGCTTTATGTAGGTCTGCGGCACCCGGATCAGTTCGATGTCCCGGTAAATGCCGCCGTAATTGAACCAGTCTGTATTCTCCGTGGGTACCTGCTCAGGGCGCCTCGTGCTGTCGGCCTGGATCAGGATCCGGTTCTCCGCCTGCAGCGCGCCGGTCACTTCGAAATACGCGGGCGTCGAGCCGCCCCGGTGCATGCCGATGTACTGCTTATTCAGGAACACGCGGCTGATATAATTGACCGCGCCGAGCTTTAAGAAGACGCGCTCCTTCGCCCCGGAAGGGCCTGTTCCCGCGGCCGCGTAGCGGAAGGTGCGGGTGAAGACCATGCTGCCTTCGTAGAGCAGGAACATTTCCTTTTCCGTATTCCAGCAGCAGGGGAGTTCCATGACCGGCCATTCGTCGAAGGAATAGTCGACGGGAAGGGTGAAGCCGTTTTTGTCCTGATACCGCTCTTCGAACCAATGCTGGCGGATGCAGGTGTCGTACTGGTCGACGGCATAGTGCCAGCTGCCGTTTAAGGATTCCTTCCTGCGCCCGCAGTCAAAGAGCATATCGTCCGCTGCGGCCCGGGGCGTTTCATATTCGCTCAGGTAATCTTCCAGATTGATGTCGGATACATTTTTCTGCTGATATTCTTTCATAAAAAACCTCTTTCCTGCCTGATGGCGGATCAAATGTCCGGACAAACGGTTTGTCCTGACGCTATTATAAATGAATCGGTGGGCGGATGCAAGAGAAACAGACTGGTGAAGGGCAAATGTAGTTAAGGGCGCCTGTACAGTAGGAATATCTTGACATACATTTGGGATTTTGGTATAAAATAATTAATGGTAAGTGATGCTTACCGTATGGGAGCTTAGGCTTCTGTAAAAAGCGGTGAGTCCTACCGTAAGTGGAAACTATTATTTAAGGCTGCGTTTCAGCGCAGCCTTAAGTTATATCAGCAGGCATGAGGGGGGAATTCATGGGTCAGAAGAGACTCAAGTTATATCTTATAGATTATGAAGTACATACGAAATCTGGCGAAGGCAGACGATCTTGTGATGTCTGTATCTATAAAATTATGGCAACAAAGCAGCTTGGTTGGTGTCAGCAGAATCAGGATGCTATTATAAAAAAAGCAAATAAGCTGTATTTGATGATAAAATCAGGAAAGGCCAGCGGTATTTTGAGAAAACGCTGTTGTGATTTTGAAAAGTTGGAAGCTGTGTTGAGAAAATGGTTGGAAACCAAAGAACATTGACTGCGGAAGTCATATATCCATA
>CANQGA010000220.1 GCA_947600145.1 uncultured Lachnospiraceae bacterium
GATGATCAGGCGGCAGACTGGTGCCGGGAGAATGGCTTTACGCGGGCAATGGATGCCGCCGGGATTGCCCTGAACGGGGATACGGTATTGACCCGCGCGCAGGCGTCTGTGATCCTGGCCGCGTATATGAAGGACGAAGTGTCCTCAGCCGACCGTTACGCGGAGCTGACGGCCCGCGTCCGCGGCGCTCTCGCTCAGGGCGGCGACGGGAACCTGTATATCCTGACGCCTAAAAAATTTGAAAATGTGGATAAAAATACGACAAAGTGCGGCGATTGCACCGTGCTGATATTCCCTCAGGGTTCGACGATGATGATCGACGGAGGCAGCGACCATTGCTCCGGACCGATCAAAAAGCTGCTGGACGATATCGGAATGGTGACGCTTGACTATATTGTCCTGTCTCATCCGCATTCCGACCATGTGGGCGGCATTAAGGACGTGGCGGAGTATATTTATCAAAAAGGCGGAAGCGTAGGACATTATTATGCCGCGCCGGTAACTCACAGCACGGAGGGTACGCTTCGGTCCTATCTGACGGAAAAAGGGACAAGCATTCATTTCGACGTGAAGGTACCGTATGAGTTCCCGGTTATTGACGGGGTGCGGATCGATATTTATAATCCCTCGGAAGAGATGGTGGATAGTGTCAATGCCATGAAAGCGGCGGGCGTCAGTCTCGGGGATGCGGATATCAATAATATCTCCATCCTGATGAAGCTGTCCTATGGCGAGTCGACCTATCTGACCGGCGGCGATCTGTATGCGGCCAGGGAACGCGCGCTGGCAGGAGAGCTGGGAGGCGTTCTGCAGGCGGATATGATGAAGACAAACCATCACGGAACCTATACGTCCACCTGCGAAGAGTGGCTGGACGCGGTGCGGCCGCTGTTTGCGGTCAGCGACGCGGACGACAACGGAAGCCAGGTGCTTGCGGAAGAAATGCAGCGCCGGGGGATCCGGTACTATGCGGAAGGACTGGACGGACTGGTCATGTTTGTGCTGGACGGCACAAAGAATTATCAGGCATGGAGCCAGTATGAGTCAGGGCTGAGACGGGACTATGACAGAGAGCCGGATCCGGAGATCGACGAGCCGGGATACGGAGGCGGTACGGTTGACCCGGACGACCCGCAGGGACCGGATGAGCCGGATGATCCACAGAAGCCGGATAAGCCGGATGATCCGCAGAAGCCGGATAAGCCGGACGATCCGCAGAAGCCGGATGATCCGGAAGTGCCGCAGAGACCGGATGATTCCGGACAGAATAACGGTTATGTGAATATTTTCGATGATACAGTACCGCTGGCGGCTGCCCC
Organism: uncultured Lachnospiraceae bacterium; assembly: GCA_947600145.1. Taxonomy (GTDB): domain Bacteria; phylum Bacillota; class Clostridia; order Lachnospirales; family Lachnospiraceae; genus UBA3402. Next base: position 1,320 of record CANQGA010000220.1, read on the forward strand.
TGAAGCGGTCACCGCGAATGGAACCTGGGATTTCGACGGCACGGGATGGCGTTTCCGGTATGAGGACGGGACTTATGCCGTCAGCAAATGGGAGCGGCTGCTCTACGACGGACAGGTCGACTGGTATTATTTCGATGAGAAGAGCTATATGCTTACAGGCTGGTTCGACTGGGACGGGTTCCGTTTCTATCTGAATCCGAAATCGGACGGCTGGCTCGGCAGGATGCTGACCGGCTGGTCGGAGATCGATGGGAAATGGTACTATTTTGAACCGGTATCCGGCTCTGTTCAGGGGCATCTTTACCTGAACGGATGGACCACGGACGGGCATCATGTGGCAGCGGACGGAAGCTGGGATGGGAAAAGCAAATGAAAATGTATGTGCTCCGACACGGAGAGAGTGAAGCGAATAAAAATGATGAGCACGCCGGCTGGGGCCCTGTGCCCCTGACGGAGCTGGGGCGCAGCCAGGCTGCCGCCGCCGGCCGGCTTCTGGACGGTATCGCCTTTGATAAGGTTTATGTCAGCGATATTGTCAGAACGAGGCAGACGGCGCAGGAGGCGCTCCCGGGCTATGAATTCAAGCTGGATGGAAGGATCCGGGAGTTCAATTCGGGATCTTTGGTGGGCAGGAAAGTCGCGGAGTGCGAGGCCAGCCTGGGGGAGCCGTATCTCAGGGCCCGGCGAGAGAAGGACTATACTGCTTACGGAGGCGAGAACGCGGAAATGGTGCAGCGCCGGGTGGACAGCTTCATGAAGGATATGGAGCTTGAAGAAGCCGCGGGTACGGAATGTATCGCCGTGGTAAGCCATGAGGGAGCTATCCTCAGCATGCTGTACTATGTGTTTCAATGCAGGCTTCCGGAAAAGAGCGTTCTGATCGGGAACTGTTCCGTCACAAAGCTGGAGTGCGTCCATGGAGAATGGCGGCTCTGTATTTAAGCGGCCGTACGGAACAAGGCCGCGCGCCGCATAAGGAAACGCAGAGGCCCTGCCGCTCATGGCATGGGCCTCTGCAATTCTCTTTATAATCTTCTTGCCTGAAGACGTATTTTGTGCTAAGATTATTATGCTTTTGATGTTGTTGGGCCATCGCCAAGCGGTAAGGCACAGGACTTTGACTCCTGCACTCGCTGGTTCGAATCCAGCTGGCCCAGGTTAACCGGCCGAAAGCCCCTGAATATCCATCTGGGCTTCCGGTCATTTTATTGCGGCCGGACACGCGTACAGAAGAAGGAGCGTCGGATCTATGAAAGGCTTTTGGAAGAACTATATCGGCGACCGGCAGTTTTATAAAATGGTCCTGACCGTGGCGGTTCCGATCATGATCCAGAACGGCATCACGAATTTTGTAAGCCTTCTGGACAATATCATGGTTGGGCAGGTGGGGACGGTGCAGATGTCCGGCGTCGCCATCGCCAATAATCTGATTTTCGTCTACAATATCTGCATCTTCGGCATGATCTCCGGCGCGGGGATCTTCGGGGCGCAGTTCTACGGACAGAGGAATCATGAGGGCGTCCGAAGCACCTTCCGGTTCAAGATCATTATCTGCGCGGTGTTTACGGCGGCCGCCGTTGCCGTGTTCCTTGCGGGCGGCGGGGAGCTGATCTCGCTGTACCTGCAGGGAGAAGGGGCGGCGGAGGATATTGCGGCGACATTTTTCTATGGGCGCCAGTATCTGAACATCATGCTGATCGGGTTCGTGCCGTTCGCGGTCGTGCAGATCTATTCCAGCACGCTGAGGGAGTGCAGCGAGACCTTTGTGCCGATGGCGGCGGGCGTGGCCGCCGTCCTTGTGAATCTGGTATTTAACTATATCCTGATCTTCGGACATTTCGGCGCGCCGCGGCTGGGCGCGGCGGGAGCGGCTTACGCGACGGTGCTTTCCCGGTTTGTGGAGTGCGCCATTACGGTGGCCTGGACCCATGCCCATGCGGAGAGGAATCCGTTTATCGTGCACGCTTACAGGAGTTTTCGGATGCCGCGGCGCCTGGTGGGGCAGATCGTACAGAAGGGAACGCCGCTGATGTGCAATGAGGCGATCTGGTCTGTGGGAATGGCGGTGCTTCTGCAGTGCTATTCGTACCGGGGGCTTGAGGTGGTGGCGGCGCAGAACATTTCCTCCACGGTGTCCAATCTGTTCAATGTGGTGTTCATGGCGCTGGGAAGCGCGGTGGCGATCATCATGGGGCAGCTTCTGGGCGCCGGGAAGATGGAGGAGGCGGTGGATCAGGACCGTAAGCTGATCTTCTTCTCGGTGGCGGTCTGCCTGATCATGGGAACGCTTATGTCCCTTGCGGCGCCGTTTATTCCGAAGATCTACAATACGACGGAGGGCGTGCGCGGCCTGGCGGCGGTATTTATCCTGATCGAAGCGCTGTTCATGCCGGTTCACGCTTTCATCAACGCGTCGTATTTCACGCTGCGGTCCGGAGGGAAGACGGTAATCACGTTCTTCTTCGACGGCATGTATGTGTGGGTGGTGTCGATCCCGGTGATCTATGCGGTGGGTCATTTCACCGCGCTGCCCATCGTGCCGCTGTTCTTCCTCGGCAGGAGCCTTGATCTGATCAAATGCGCCGTCGGCGCGGCGCTTCTGAAGAAGAAGGTATGGGTGCATAATATTGTGGGATGAAAACTGTGAGTCATGTTGTTTAGCTGGTATATAAGAAAACGACAGGAGATCAGCAGGACCCGATTACCGATGTATCTTGAAAAGGAGGGATTTCAATGCAGTACACATCTGCGCAGGCAGCGAAGCTGCTTCGGAAACTGAATGAAGAGAAAGCGGCTCTTCTGAGCCGCGAATCCATGAGCTGCAGCTTCGTGGCGGCGGTTCAGGAGAACGTGGAAGACGTGAGGCCGGAATACGACTACGCGGGCACCCAGGAGAAGCTGGCGGAGGTCGATGAGAAGATCCGCCGGCTGAAGCACGCGATGAATCAGTTCAACATCAGCACTATGGTGCCTGAATGCGGCATGACCATCGACCAGATCCTTGTGTACATTCCCCAGCTTACGGCCCGGAAGCAGAAGCTGGAGGAGATGGCCTCCCGCCTGCCCAAACGGCGCAAGGAGAATTACGGCCGCGTCGCGACCAGCAATATTGAGTATGAGTATGCCAACTATGATCCGGCGAAGGTGAGGGAAGACCTGATCGCGCTGTCGGACGAGCTGGCGAAGGCGCAGACCGCGCTGGATGTAGTGAACAATACGGCGACGCTGGAGCTGCCGTTCTGAGACGGTTCAGGCTTTCCGGGACGCGGCAGTCAGGATATTTCATTTAAAAGCCAGTTTGGTTTACAGTCAGCGTTTGCGTTTTCCGTTATTTTCGCGCTTATAGGTGAATGTTCAGTGTTAAAGCATGCAGAGCTGATTTTTTCCATCCTGTCGCCGCGTACGCAAACCTGTCCGCCGCAGGGCGGACGGCGGCTGAGGTTCGGTTTCACGCCGCCGGATTTCCATGCGTATAAAGCGCCGGTGACGCTTTATACGTATTTCTATTGCGAAGGCCGGGGAAATCGTGTATAGTATAAATTGTGATTCAGATATAAAATGAGCGGCTATGGTGGAATTGGCAGACACGGCAGATTTAGGTTCTGTTCCGAGAGGGTGCAGGTTCGAGTCCTGTTAGCCGCATGGAAAAAGTGCCGTATTTACGGTGCTTTTTCATTTTCGTGTTGCAAGTCGTGTT
>CANQGA010000221.1 GCA_947600145.1 uncultured Lachnospiraceae bacterium
TTCCCTGCCATTTTGCTCCTCAGATTATCCACAAAGGAAACCTCGTGAAGCTTCACCATCACGGTCTCCACGCGGGACCGTTCCACGAAGAGGCGGTCTCCTACCATGAGCTTTACCGTCGCTCCGCCGTCGAATACCACCGCCTGCCCCTCATTGTCATGCCCCAGGATCTCGATCTCGATCGTGTCCTCCGCCGCCAGCACGATGCTGCGGCTGTTCAGATCGTGGGGGCAGATCGGAGTCAGGATCGTCATTCTCGCCGAAGGTTCCACAATGGGGCCTCCCGCCGACAGGTTGTACGCGGTGGAACCGGTGGGCGTGGCAATGATCATGCCGTCCGCCTTGTACCGGCACAGCGGCTGGCCGTTGACCGCCACCCGCAGCTCCAGAAGCTTGGGCATCTCGCGCCGGGAGATCAGGATCTCGTTCAGCGCCAGGTCCTCCTTCAGGACCGCCTCGCCTCGGCGGACCGTGCCCTTCAGCATCATACGCTTCTCCAGCTGGAACCGGCCGGCGATCAGGTCGTCAAGCATCTGCGTGACCTCGCCGGGTTCCTGGCAGCCCACCTGGGTCAGATATCCAAGATGGCCCATATTGACGCCGATCATCGGCAGCTGCCGCGGAGACAGGTCCCTGGCCGCCCGAATCAGCGTACCGTCTCCGCCCAGCGTGATGATACATTCCGTCTCCGCGGGGACCTGCGCCGGGTCTGTGTGCCTTGCTCCCGACGGGGCAGCTTCTCCTTCCGCCGCGTCCCCGCAGTCCCTCACCGCGCAGGTACAGCCCATTGTCTTCAGATAACTGCTGATATTCTCCGCCATGGCCTTCGTGCCGTCTCTCTGCGGATTCCAGATCAGATAAAAATGTTTCATAAACCGTGTCTCTCTCCTATGCCTGCAGTGTCCGATGGGCCTCGTCGACGACGAGCGCCGGATCGGCCGCGCCGGCGGCATCTGCCTGTGCCGGACACGCATCCGCCGAAGCGTCCGTCCCGGTCTTCTCCAGATACAGCAGATATTCGATATTTCCCTCCGGTCCCCTGATCGGCGAGAAATCAAGATCCAGGATCCTGTAACCATTGCCCCGGGCGTGATCCTCCACCATGCGGATCACCTCCAGATGGGTGCTCTTCTCACGCACGACGCCTTTCTTGCCGACCTTCTCCCGGCCGGCCTCAAACTGAGGCTTGATCAGGCAGACCACCCGGCCGCCGCCGCGCAGAAGAGCCCGCACAGGCCCAAGCACCTTGGTCAGGGAAATGAACGACACATCGATGGACGCGAAATCGATCACGTCCGCCACATCCGCCGGCGTCACATAGCGGATGTTGGTCTTCTCCATGCAGACGACCCTTCCGTCGCCCCGCAGCTTCCAGTCCAGCTGTCCGTGACCCACATCCACCGCGTAGACCTTCGCCGCCCCGTTCTGCAGCATGCAGTCCGTGAAACCGCCGGTAGACGCGCCCACATCCATGCAGATCTTCCCCTTCACGTCCACGCCGAAGACGTCCATGGCCTTCTCAAGCTTTAAACCGCCCCTGCTCACATATCGGAGCGTGCTTCCGCGGACCTCGATCCCGGCCGTCTCCTCGAACGCGGCGCCGGCCTTGTCCTCCTTCTGTCCATCCACGTAGACGACGCCCGACATGATGATGGCCTTCGCCTTCTCCCGGGATGAAGCGAGGCCGCGGTTCACGAGCAGAACATCAAGCCTCTCCTTCATCGGACGCCTCCTTTTGTGCGGATCCCGGCCGCTCATCCGGCAGTCCGAACTCCTCTTTCATCCTCCGAATGATCGAATCGCTGTCGATCCCCAGCATCTTTCGCAGCAGCGACACATTGCCATGCTCCACATAGGCATCCGGCAGCGCGATGTTAAGGACCGCAAGCAGGGGCGCGTGCTTCTTCGCCCAGGCCGTGATCTCCAGGCCGTAACCGCCCTGAAGAACATTCTCCTCCAGCGTCACCAGATAATCGTGCCGCAGCGCCAGCGCCTCCGCCAGCTCATAATCCACCGGCTTCACAAAACGCCCGTTAGCCAGTGTAACCTTGTAACCTTCTGATTTCAATTTATTGCGGATATGTTCCGCGGTACTCACCATACTGCCGACAGCCAAGAGAGCGATGTGAATTTCCTCCGCCCGCGGCTGCATCCCCGCGGCAGCCGTTTCCTCCGCCCGCGATGCCTCCGCGGATCCGGCCTCCTCCGAAGGATCCTCCGTTCTTCCTTCGTCGTAAAGGATCTCGCCTTTTCCGTAAAGCACCGGCGAATCAAACTCTTTCAGACCCCGGTAAGCCATTCCTCTCGGATAACGGACCGCTACCGGCCCTTCGTGCTTCAGGGCGAACTCCAGCTCCCTCCGCAGTTCCCACAGATTCTTCGGCGCCAGCACCGTCATGTTCGGGATGGATGTCAGATAGGACAGGTCAAAGATCCCCTGATGGGTCTCTCCGTCGCTTCCCACCAGCCCCGCCCGGTCGATGGCGAATACCACCGGCAGGTTCTGCAGGCACACATCGTGGACGATCTGGTCGTAACCTCTCTGCAGGAAGGAAGAATACACCGCCACCACAGGCCGCAGCCCGGCCGCAGCCATTCCGGCCGCGCTGGTCACGGCATGCTGCTCCGCGATGCCCACGTCGAAAAACCGGTCCGGAAACTGCTTCCTGAATCGGTTCAGCCCCGTACCGTCCGGCATGGCGGCGGTCAGCGCCACGATCCGATCGTCCTTCTCCGCCAGCCTGCACAGTTCCCGACCGAATATGTCCGTATAGCCGGGATAATGCTTTTCCTTCTTCGGCTTGCCGGTAGCGATATCAAACGGCTCCACGCCGTGGAAACGCGCGGGATTCTTCTCCGCGGGCCCGTAACCTTTGCCTTTCTTCGTCACCACGTGGACCAGGACCGCGTGATTCAGTCTTCTCGCCTCGCCCAGAACCTTGCAAAGCTGCCGCAGGTCGTGGCCGTCCACGGGCCCCAGATACGTGATGCCCATATCCTCGAAAAACATCCCGGGGATCAGCAGCTGCTTGATGCCCTGTTTGGTCCGGCGGATCTTGTCGATCAGCTTCGGTCCCATACCCGGGATCTTCTCCAGGAATCCGGTCACATTTTCCTTCAGGTCATTATAGCCCTCCCCGGTGCGGATGCCGCTCAGATACCGGGAGATCCCGCCCACATTCTCAGAGATGGACATCTCATTGTCGTTGAGCACAATGATAAAATTCGAATCCAGTCTGGCCGCGTTGTTCAGCGCCTCATACGCCATTCCTCCGGTCAGCGCGCCGTCGCCGATGACGGACACCACGAAATAGTTCTCTCCCCGCAGATCGCGCCCCTGGGCCATCCCCAGACCGGCGGATATGGACGTAGAACTGTGGCCGGTATTGAAGGCGTCGCAGGGACTCTCCTTCGTCTTGGGGAACCCGCTGATCCCCCCCAGCTGCCGCAGTTCGTCGAAATCGTCCTTGCGGCCGCTTAAGATCTTATGCGTATAGGACTGATGGCCCACATCCCAGATGATCTTGTCCCTGGGCAGGTCAAACGTCAGGAACATGGCCATGGTCAGCTCCACCACGCCCAGGTTCGAGGCCAGATGACCGCCGTGTTCGCTTGTCTTTTCAATCAGAAACTCGCGGATCTCGGAGGCCAGCACCTCCAGCTCCTCTTTGTTCAGGGCCTTGATATCCTGCGGCCCGTTTATCCGTTCCAGCATTCCTCTCGTTCCTTTTCCGTGACTTTCTTCCCTGTCATTCCCGCGCCTTCCCCGCGCCCTTACTGCATCCCGCGCTTTCTTCGCGCCCTTACTGCATCCCGCGCATTCTTCGCGTTCCGGCCGGCAGTGCCGTCATTTCTGCCTCGTCACAAGCATTTCGATCAGCTGCCCGAGGCGCTCGTGCCCGCCGGGCAGCGTCTCCAGAAGCGACTCCGCCTCCGCCGACAGCTTCTCCACATCCTGCTTCGCTTTTTCCATCCCATAGAGGCTCACATACGTGGTCTTATGGTTCTTCTCATCGCTTAAAACGGGCTTGCCCAGCACCTCCTGGGTGCTGGTCAGATCCAGAATGTCGTCCTGGATCTGAAACGCGTATCCCACCAGGGAAGCCATCCGCTCCACAGTCCGGACCTGCTCCTCCGACGCGCCGGCCAGGATCGCTCCGATCATCATCGGCGCCTCCAGAAGCGCCCCGGTCTTCAGCCGGTAGATGAAGTCCAGCTGTTCCCCGTCGAGCGATTTCCCGGTCAGCTCCACATCTGCGGTCTGCCCGCCGATCATACCGTAGATCCCGCTTTTTTCCGCCAAAAGTCCCAGCGCCTTCGCCACCCTCTCCGGGCGGGAGGTCATCGAAAATGCTTTCGCCGCCGTCTCAAAGGCGTAGATCGCCAGACCGTCCCCGGCCAGGACCGCCATATCGTATCCATAGGCCACCCAGGCGGTGGGAAGGCCTCTCCGGAACCGGTCGTTGTCCATGCACGGCAGATCGTCGTGGATCAGGGAAAAGGTATGTATCATCTCGATCGCCGCCATGAACGGCTCCTCCTCCCGGCCGCTGCCGCCGAACATCCGGTAAACTTCCTTAAGAAACAGCGGGCGCAGCCGTTTGCCGCCTGCCTTTACACTGTAATTCATGGCCTCCAGGACCGTCTTCTGATACCCTTCTTCCGCGGGAAGATAGGAACAGACCGTTTCCTCCGCGCGTAAGACCGCGTCCCTCAGCCATTCGTCAAAGCTCGTCATTCTGTCCGTCCTCCGTCAGGATCATCAGTTTCTTCTCGACGCGGTCGATCTTGCCGCTGCACTCCTTCACCAGCTTCATTCCCCGCTCATAGCAGGCAAATGTCTCCTCCAGCGAACTGGACCGGTCCTCCATCTTCTCGATCAGGCTCTCCAGCTCGTCCAGCGTCTCCTCAATGCTCATCTCCCGCTCCGGCGCGTCCTCCGCTCCCTGCGCCCTCTGCGCCTCCTCCGCTCCCTGCGCCCTCTGCGCGTCCTCCGCTCCCTGCGC
>CANQGA010000222.1 GCA_947600145.1 uncultured Lachnospiraceae bacterium
ATCTGCCGGTCAGATAGTGGGGCAGACCGTACCGCTCCACGATATTCAGGATATCCTGAAGCGTGACCTCTGCCTCTGTGTACGGCCCCGCGAGGACGAAGAAATCTCCTTCGCCGGGAACACGGCTCAGGTAGTAGCGGCACAGGAAAGGGTCATGGATCCTGTAAACGACGTTTGGTTCGCACAGCCCGACCGTCCGGTAAAATTTTTCCCGGTAATCCAGCTTCGGGTCGATCAGGCGCCGCAGACCAAAGTCATATACGCCGGCTGCCGAAGTGTCGGACGTGTCGATGATATGGCACGGAATATGCGAATTTTTAAGGATATCGCTGAAAAAAAGCAGTTCGGCCTCATGCTGCATCTTATGTAATCCCCCGTATTTCCGACTCGCAGGATCGAGTCTTTCTTCCTTAATATTATTACGCATTTACAAAGAAAAAGCAATCGAAAAACTGTACGAAAAGAGAAAAATAATTTACTAACGAAAAATTGCGTTTCTATGATATAATTTTTAGAAGAATTGCATAAACAAATGTGACTGGGAACGGAAGCTTTCAAAAGAAAGGGGGATGGTGAGGCAGGGACAGAAGCGGTATAAGAACAGTCACGGCAGAATAAGCGGATGAGAGGTGAAATCATATGGATCTGGAACATTTCACGAAAAAAAAGGATTATCTGATCTGCGTTGATTCCGACGGCTGCGCGATGGACACGATGGACATCAAGCATTTCCGGTGCTTCGGGCCGTGTATGGTGGAGGAGTGGGGGCTCTCCCGGTGGGAGGAGCCCATTCTGGCAAGGTGGAACGACGTGAACCTCTATACCATGACGCGGGGGATCAACCGTTTTAAGGGACTGGCGCAGGTTCTGGGCGAGATCGATCAGAAGTATACGCGGATCGAGGATATCGGCGTGCTGGCGGACTGGGCGGCCAACAGCCCGGAACTGTCCAACGGCGCCCTTAAGAAAGCCATCGAGGGGAATGACAGCGTGATCCTTAAGAAGGCCCTTTCCTGGTCGGAGAAGGTCAACGCGGCGATCAACGCCCTGCCATTTGAAGAGAAGAAGCCCTTTGAGGGCGTGAAGGAGGCCCTGGCCTACGCCCATGAGTACGCGGACATCGCTATCGTGTCATCGGCCAATCAGCAGGCGGTGGAGGAGGAATGGGATCTCTACGGCCTGAGTCAGTATGTGGACATATTGATGTCGCAGAACGTGGGCAGCAAGGCTTACTGTATCCAGGAACTCCTGAAGAAAGGCTATGACAGGACGAAGGTCCTGATGACCGGCGACGCGCCCGGCGATAAGGACGCGGCGGCGAAGAACGGGGTGAACTATTATCCGATCCTGGTCCGCCATGAGAAGGAGAGCTGGGAGGAATTCGTGTCCGCGGCGGTCCCGAAGCTTCTTGACGGAAGCTACGGCGGAGAGTACCAGCAGCGGAAGACGGAAGCATTTCTGAAAAATCTGGGAGAGTAGGAGGGAAATGCCTGTGGTTGATCTGAAAGCCAATCCGTATTACCTGTCGGATGAGGACTGCCGGTGGGTGGAGGAGACTGTCGCCGGCATGAGCGATGAGGAGAAGGTGGGCCAGCTGTTTTTCCAGCTGACGTCCTCCCATGAGGAGGCCCATCTGAAGGAACTGATGGAGAAATATCACCTGGGCGGCTGCCGCTATAATCCGGCGCCGGGCAAGGCTATCCAGCAGCAGAACCGGATCCTGCAGAAGTACGCGAAGATCCCGATCTTCATCGCCTGCAACACGGAGGCCGGCGGAGACGGCGCCTGCGCGGACGGAACCGCCATCGGCTCCGGCGTGAAGATCGCGGCCACCGGGAAGCCGGAGTACGCCTTTGCCCTTGGAAAGATGGCCAATGAGGAAGCGGCCGCCATCGGCTGCAACATGGCCTTCGCGCCGGTCTGCGACATCCTTTACAACTGGCAGAACACCGAGGTGATCATGCGGGCCTTCGGCGGGGACGCGAAGCGGGTGGCCGAGATGAGCGCAGAGTATTTAAAGGGCGCCCACACGATCCCGGGCTTCGCCTGCGCTGCCAAGCATTTCCCGGGGAACGGCCAGGATTTCCGCGACGCCCATATGTCCAATAACGTCAATTATTTTACGCCTGAGCAGTGGGACGAGACCTACGGCCTGGTGTATAAGACCCTGATCGACAACGGTCTGGACGCCATCATGGGCGGCCATATCCTGATGCCGGAGTACGCCAAAGCCATCAATCCGTCCCTGACGGACGACGAGCTGATGCCGGCTACCTTAAGCCCGGAGATCATGACCACGCTTCTGCGGGATAGGCTGGGCTTTAACGGTATGGTGGTGACGGACGCTTCCCATATGGTGGGCATGACGGACCGCATGAAGCGCTGCGAGATGCTGCCCGCGGCCATCAACGCCGGCTGCGACATGTTCCTGTTCTTTAATGACCCGGAGGAGGATTTCTCCACGATGCTTAATGCTTACCGGGACGGCGTGATCAGCGAAGAGCGGATGAAGGAAGCGCTGACGCGGATCCTGGGCCTGAAGGCGAAGATGGGGCTTCATAAGAAGCCGAAGGAAGAGCTGGTGCCTTCGCCGGAAACGGCTGACGCAGTCCTGGGAAGGGATGAGTATAAGGAGATGCAGAAGCAGATCAGCCGCGACTGCATTACCCTGGTCAAGTATAAGGATAAGGATGTGCTTCCGATCACGCCGGAGCGCTATAAGCGGATCATGATCGTCCATGTGAAGGGCGACGGCGGCGCCATGGGCGGGCTGATGAAGCTGATGGGCATGGCCGGCGGCGCGGAGAGCGCGGCGGAGAAGCTTAAGAAACGGCTGTGCGATAAGGGCTTCGACGCGTTCATCTACGAGAGCCCCTTAGACCGGATCAAGAAGCAGATCGAGGCGGGCGAGAAACCCAGCCTGAACCTGTATTTCGCCGGCAAGAACGCCATCGCCGATTTCGTGAAGGACATGGATCTGGTGATCACCCTCTGCGACGTGTCGGGCGGGCGGCCCAGCTTCGGCATGAGCAAGGGCGGCGGTGAGATCCCGTGGTACGTGTTCGAACTGCCGGTGGTGGCCATCGGCTGCGGACAGCCCACGATGCTGGCGGACATCCCGCAGGTGCGGACATATATCAATACCTACGATTCGAAGGATTCCACGTTCGACGCCCTGGTGGACGACTTGCTGGCGGGGCCGGAGGCGTTTAAGGGACAGGATCCCATCGACAGCTTCTGCGGACTGTTCGACGCGAGGATCTGACGTGCGAATCGGCAGACGCGCGTGCGAACCGGTTTGAGGAAGTTTCAGCAGTTTTAATGAGTAAATTCAACAGAAGGAGGAGGATACATATGCGCAGCATCATCAGTATCAACGAGGACTGGCGTTTCATTCAGGAAGACGCGGGCCTGCCGGAAAGCCTTCCGCAGGACTGGCAGAAGGTAGATCTGCCCCATACCTGGAACGCCATCGACGGCCATGACGGCAACGGCGGCTATGCCCGGGGGACGTACTGGTACGCGAAGCAGTTTGAGACGCCGAAGCAGCCTCTGGCCGGCGGCCGCGTCTACGTGGAGTTCCCTGCGGCGGGACAGCAGGCCACGGTCTATGTCAACGGTACCAAAGTCATTTACCATGAGGGCGGCTATTCCGCGTTCCGCGCCGACATTACCGATCTGTGCAAAGAAGAGGGAGAGAACCTGCTGGTCGTTGCCTGCAGCAACGAGTACAAGGACAGCGTTTATCCCCAGTCGGCGGACTTTACGTTCTACGGCGGCCTGTACCGGGGCGTGAACCTGATCAGTGTGCCGAACACCCATTTTGATCTGGACTATTACGGCGGCCCGGGCATCCAGGTGACGCCGAAGCCCTGCGGGGACGGGGCGACCTTCGAGATCAGGTCCTGGGTGACGAACCCGGATGAGAACTTCACGGTCCTGTATTCCATTTATGACGAGGACGGCAATGAAGTGGCGTCTGCGGCGCGTCCGGCGGACGACGCGGCGGTCACGATCTGCGTGCCGGAAGTGACTCTGTGGGGCATCGACAATCCGTACCTCTATGAGGTGACGGCGACGCTGCAGCGGCGCAACGAGGCCTACGACGAGGTGTCCGCCCTGGTGGGCGTGCGCAGCTTCTCCTGCGATCCCCAGAAGGGCTTCATCTTAAACGGCGTGGAGACCCCGCTGCGGGGCGTGAGCCGCCATCAGGATATGCTGTATAAGGGCAACGCCCTGAGCGCGGAGGATCATTACAACGACGCCTGCATGATCAAGGAGCTGGGCGCCAATACGATCCGTCTGGCCCATTATCAGCACTCGCAGGATTTCTACGACGCCTGCGACGCGCTGGGCTTTATCATATGGGCGGAGATCCCGTTTATCAGCGTGTTCAATAAGGATCCGGCGGCTCATTTAAACTGCATCAGCCAGATGAAAGAGCTGATCATCCAGAATTATAACCATCCGTCCATCTGCTTCTGGGGCGTGTCCAATGAGATCCTGATCGGCGGCATTTCCGAGAAGCTGGTGGAGAACCATAAGGAGCTGGCGGCCCTTTGCAAAGAGCTGGATCCCACGAGGCTGACCACCATCGCCCATGTGTCCATGACGCCGATCGACAGCCCGCTTCACCATATCACCGACGTGGAGAGCTACAACCATTACTTCGGCTGGTACGGCGGCAAGATGGAGGACAACGGCCCGTGGCTGGATCATTTCCATGAGGTTCATCCGGATATCTGTCTGGGAATGTCGGAGTACGGCTGCGAAGGCATCATCACCTACCATGGCCCGAACCCGGCCTGCAAGGATTACAGCGAGGAATATCAGGCGCTGTATCACGAGCATATGGCCAAGGTGTTCGACGAGAGGCCCTGGATCTGGTCGAGCCATGTGTGGAACATGTTTGATTTCGGCTGCGCGGCCCGCGATGAGGGCGGCGTGAAGGGCCGGAACAACAAGGGCCT
>CANQGA010000223.1 GCA_947600145.1 uncultured Lachnospiraceae bacterium
CACTCGCTGTTCAAGCTGGTATTATTCCTGTGCGCGGGCGCGGTATATATGAACCTGCACAAGCTGGATCTGAATGAGATCCGGGGGTTCGGCCGCAGGAAGCCGGCGCTCATGTTCGCGTTTGCGATGGGGGCGCTGGGCATCGGCGGGATCCCGATGTGGAACGGTTATGTGAGCAAGACGCTGATCCATGAGAGCATCGTGGAATATATGGAAGCCGTGGGAGGACCGTGGGTCTGGCACCTGGCGGAGTGGGTATTCCTCATCACCGGGGGCATGACGGTGGCGTATATGCTGAAGCTGTTCGTCGCGGTGTTCGTGGAGAAGAATGCGAATCCGAAGCTGCAGGAGCGGTATGATGGGATGTCCCATAGATACATGCGGCCGGAGACGGCTGCCGCGCTCGTCATCGCGGCGGCCATCCTTCCGATCCTCGGTCTGACGGCCCATCTGAGCATGGACCGGATCGCGGATCTGGGGCAGGAGTTCTTCCATGTGCAGGGCCATGTCCATACGGTGGCGTATCTGTCCCCCGCGAACCTGAAGGGCGGCGCCGTCAGTATCTGCATCGGCGTGATCCTTTATTTCCTGGTGATCCGCGGACTTCTGACGGAGCCGGACGGCGCGGGAAGCCGCCGCTACGCGGATCGGTGGCCGTCCTGGCTTGATCTGGAGAATCTGATCTACCGGCCCATTCTGGCGGTATTCCTGACGGTATCCACATTCGTCGGAAGGGTGATGGACAGCGGCGTGGACTGGCTGATCCGGATCGCGCGTCTTACGACCCATAAGCAGGTGCCCGCGGAGCGTGAGCCCCATGACTCGAACCTGGCGGCCCATGTGATCGGGGGCGTCATCGACGCCGCGGCGGCATTTCGGAGCAGGCTGCCCTGGAACCGGGGAGAGAAGCTGCCGGTCCGTGAATCCGCGGACGCGCGTCTGGTGCGGCGCGAAGAGCAGTTCAAGGGCAATATGCATCTGATCCAGGAGAGCTTCTCCTACGGTCTGATGCTTGCCTGCGCGGGACTGTGCGTGACGCTCGTGTATCTGATCTGGGGGCTTTTGGGACAATAGGGGTGTCAGAGCGGAAACTAATTTCAGAAGGGAGATTTCAACAGCATGTATGACCAGATCCTGAAAGAAGAAAATTACAGACAGACTATGGACGAGACGGTCGTCCCGTATCTGGAGGCCAGGAAAAAGGTGGTCTATCTGACGCGGGATGAAGGCAGGAAGCTTTACTGCGCCTGCTATACGGCGGACGAGCCGGTTGGGGTTATGGTCATTTCCCACGGCTTTACGGAGTCGGAGGAGAAGTATAAGGAGACGATCTATTATTTCCTGAAAAATAATTACCATGTGTATATGCATGATCACTGCGGCCACGGCCGCAGCTACCGGCTCGTGGACGACTTAAGCCTGGTCCATGTGGACAGCTACGGCCGGTATATCAGGGATCTGCTGGCGGTGGCGCATCTGGCGCGGAAAGAGCATCCGGATATGAAGCTGTATCTGTACGCCCATTCCATGGGCGGCGGCGTCGGGGCGGCGGCTCTGGCGGCCGAGCCGGAGCTGTTTACAAAGGCGATCCTTTCTTCGCCTATGATCCGGCCGATCACCGCGGGTCTCCCGTGGCCGCTGGCGAAGAGCCTGGCCTGGATCCTCTGCCATATGGGGCGCCGGGCGTCTTATGTTCCGGGAGGCCATCCGTTTGACGGCAGGGAGACCTTTGAGGGAAGCCCGTCGATGAACCGGGAGAGATATGACTACTATCAGCAGAAGCGCGACACCATTAAGATCTATCAGATGACGTCTCCCAGCTGCGGCTGGGTCTACGGCGCCGCCCGGCTGAACAAATATCTGCGTGAGGAAGCGGTGAAGAAGATCAGGACGCCGATCCTTCTGTTCCAGTCGGAGAACGATACCTTCGTCGTGGGATCGGAGCAGGAGATCTTTGTGAACCGGATCAACCGGGAAAGACTGACTGCTGCCCGCCTTGTGAAGGTGGCGGGAACGAAGCATGAGATCTTTAATTCCTCAACGGAAGTGCTTAAGGGGTACTGGAAGGAGATTCTTGCGTTTCTGGCGTAACGGAACAGGATTCTGAACAGGGCATATTGCGGCTGGTCCCGCGGAGGGTGCGCTCTCCGCGGGGCTTTTTTTCTGTCGTGAGGGAGGGATGCCATTTGTGCCGATTTTCCTACCAGTTTTGCCGGTGAAAACACAAAACCCGCCGGATATGGTATAGTCAGTATGATATTTTGTGTAAATGTTTTCTGTCTGGCGGTCGCTCAGACATTTCTATAACGCAGAGGGAGAGAGAAGCTATGAACGGAAGCTATCGGACAGGCGAGGTCGTATTTTCGAACTGGAAGATCACGAAGAAGCTGGGAGAAGGAAGCTACGGGAAAGTCTATGAGATCGAGCGCTCCGATTTCGGAGAGACGTACCACGCCGCTCTTAAGATTATCACGGTTCCGCAGAGCGACGCGGAACTGAAGGACGCGCTGGATGAAGGAATGGGGCAGAAGGAGGCGGAAGAGTATTTCTACTCCATGGTCCAGGAGATCGTCCGGGAATTTGCCCTGATGTCCAAGGTGAAAGGAACCTCGCATGTGGTGGGCTACGAGGATCATATGGTGATCCCCCATGAAGGGAAGACCGGCTGGGATATCCTGATCCGCATGGAGGAGCTGACTCCGCTCTTTTCCTACGCGTCCGGGAATCCTCTGTCCCGCAGGGATATCATACGTCTGGGCGTCCACATCTGCGAGGCGCTGGAGGCCTGCCAGAAATATAATATCATTCACCGCGATATCAAGCCGGAGAATATTTTTGTGTCCGCGAACGGGGATTTTAAGCTGGGGGATTTCGGGATTGCCAGGACGATCGAGAAGACCGTGTCCGGCCTGTCGAAGAAGGGTACCTACAGCTATATGGCGCCTGAGGTATACCGCGGAGATGAGTATGGTTTCAGTGTGGACATGTATTCCCTGGGCGTCGTGCTCTACCGGCTGCTGAACCGGAACCGGACGCCGTTCCTTCCGCCGGCGCCGGAGCCGATCACATTTTCCGGAAGAGAGCGGGCGCTGTCCAGGCGTATGCGCGGCGAGACGGTTGAAGCGCCGTATTACGGAGAGGGACGTCTGGGAGAGATCGTCCTGAAAGCGATGGCTTATGACCCGAAGGAGCGCTATTTAAGCCCGGCCCAGATGCGCCAGGAGCTGGAGGCCGTCCTTTATTCGGAGGAAGAAGGACCGGCGATCTATCCGGAAGACGAGGAAATGCTGCTGAGTGAGAGCACCCCCGTATCGGACGGCGGCCCTGATGAGGAGGGAAGCATCTCTGTCTTCAGCGGGGAAGAGATACCGAAGGAGAAGGTTCCGGACGGCGGGGCGGATGAGAACGTGATCCCGGACGGCAGCGATCCGGAAGGCAGTATTTCCGTCTTCTCGAAGGACGGCAGGCGCGCTGCGGCCGGCGGCCGTGACGGCGCCGCAAAGGACGCGGAGGGGAAAAAGGAGGCCGGGGATAAGAGATCTACTGAGAAGTCGGGTATCCCGAAGCCTCTGCTCTGGGCAGTGCCCGCGGTTCTGGCGGCAGTGCTGCTTCTTATACTGGTCCTGAAGCTGGCAGGCGGTTCCCGGACGGGCGGCCCTCTGTCTTCAGGGGAAACCGGGACGGCAGCCGGTCAGGTTTCGGAAAACGGCGGAGTATCTGAAGAGTCCGGGCAGATGTATGCGGATGAAGACGGGCAGACTGCGGAAGACGGCGGCGCGGTGGAAAACTATATGCTCTACGGGATTCACGGGACGCCGCACAGCTACGACGATCTGGGAAAAGATTTTACGGCGGAACAGCTTGAGGAGATCGAAGGGATCCGGCTGGAGGATAAGCCGTGGCTGACGGATGAAAGCACGGGGCAGATGTATAACCTGTCCGCGGTGCCGTGGAGCTTCGAGGGGATCCAGCTTGCCCCGGAGTCATGGAAAGAGATGGGGAAGCTTGAGTCGGAGTCCGGATTCGCGTCCGGTTACTTTGGAATGGAGAATGATGATCTGGCAAACAGTGAAGACGGCAGGGCGGTAGAGAAATTCTGGAAAGAGGAGATCGAGGGCAAATATGATTTCGCGCGCCTCGAGTATTTTGACGGAGAGATGAAAAGGCCAGGAAACTACATTTACCTGCTCTACCGGGTCGAGGACGGCGTTCTTCACCTTTGCGATATCGGCGTCGACGGGGAGACGGGCGAACTTTGTATGGAGGAATGTGAAAGCTGCCGGATCGTCAGAAAGGGGAGCAGCTTTACTTTCACAAAGGACGGCAGCTCGATCACGATGGTACCGTTTGATATGATGGCGGAATTCGCGCCTGCGCCCGAGGAGATTCCCATCTCGGGGTATGTCGAAGAAGACAGCGGCGCCTATGAGGACATTGCGGGACTTTCTTACCTGTACGATCCCGACGGACCGCTGGATGAGAAAGGAAAAGGAACCGTATATTTCACGGACGGGACCCGGTGCGAGGGAACGTATGATCTCAGTACGGAGGGCAGACTGACCCTCAGCTGGGAGACCCGCCGGCGGTATTATAACGGAAGGGCGGAGGAAGTCAGCGACCCCGCTTCGATCACGTTTGATTATCTGCTGATCCCGAAATATGATATCGTTTCGCTGACTGCAGGCGGGAATAACTATCATGGCGGCATCGTCCTCTTCAGGGACGGAAAAGAGTACAGATATCTGACAGACTCCCTTGCCTATGAGAGCGGAAAGCTTTCCGGCACCGCGGAGGAACTGGATTTAAGCAGCCTGAGCGACGATCAGGTTACGAACCTGATTACGACCCAGACCAGCATGCTGGATGAGCTGAATACCGCTTTCGAAAGCCATGACATCGCGGCCAATGTGGACAGTTCTTCCGGGCAGGTCATCATGGACTCCAGCGTTC
>CANQGA010000224.1 GCA_947600145.1 uncultured Lachnospiraceae bacterium
TCCAGCACATGCTCCACGCTGTCCTGGATCTGCTCCACGGTGATCTTCCCGTCCTTCATCTTGCTCTGGAAATCCGCGGTTACGCGAAGAGCCAGAAGCTCTAATATCTCGTTATTGAATTCCTTCTCCGTGGCCTTGAACGCCTTCTTGATGGCCTCCGTGATCTTGGTCAGATTAAACTCCGCAATCTCGCCGTCCCGCTTTACTACGCTGATCATTATAAATCCCCTTTCTTCCCGCCCGGGTCCTCTCATCTGTCCGCTTCTTTATCAAATGATGCCTGCCCCCACTGCCGCAGAAGCGCCGCTCGTTTTATTATAGCAGAGGGCAAAGAAAAACACAATATCTAGTTTGAATTTTTTTTCATGGCCAGATATTGTGTTAAATTTCTGTCATACTAACCTTCCGAACACTTCCGCCGGCACGTACGCGCGCACCCGGATCCCGTTCTCCGTATACTCCTCCTCCAGAAGCTCCCCGTACTTCCGGATCTCCTGGATCCTGCCGGCCTCCTGATACCCGAACACTTTCTCCAGACATACCTTCCTCTCCCGCATGATCCGCTCCAGCGTCCCGAGAAGCTCCGGGATCCCGTCCCCGGTCTTCGCGGAGATCTTCACCTGATAATCCGCCCTGAGATCCTTAAGGATCACTTCCCGGCCCAGCATATCCGTCTTGTTGAATACGGTCACGATCGTCTTGTCCGTGACTCCCAGCTGTTTAAGCGTCTCATAGACGGTGTGCATCTGCATTTCCATCTGCGGGTTCACACAGTCCGCGACATGCAGGATGATGTCGCAGTATTTCGCCTCTTCCAGCGTGCTCTTAAACGCCTCGATCAGATGATGGGGGAGCTTGCGGATAAATCCGACCGTGTCCGTCAGAAGGATCTGCTGGCCGTCCGGCAGCCGCAGGCTTCTTGTCGTCGGATCCAGCGTCGCGAACAATCTGTCTTCCGCCAGGATCCCGGCGTCCGTCAGATAATTGAGAAGCGTGGATTTGCCGGCGTTCGTGTAACCGACGATGGCTGCCTGAGTCACATGGCCGCGCTCCCGCGACGTTCTCTGCACCTGACGGTGGCGCTCCACATCCTTCAGTTCTTCCTTAAGGACCGATATCCTCTCATGGATCCGCCGCCGGTCGATCTCCAGCTTCGATTCGCCCGGGCCCCTGGTTCCGATACCGCCGCCGAGCCTTGAAAGGGAACTGCGCAGTCCCACCAGCCGTGCCGCCCGGTAACGGAGCTGGGCCAGCTCCACCTGAAGCTTTCCCTCCCGCGTGCTGGCCCTGGACGCGAAGATATCCAGGATCACCATGGTCCGGTCCATCACCTTGCAGTCCAGGATCTCTTCCAGATTCTTAAGCTGCGCCGGCGACAGCTCGTCGTCGCAGACCACGCCGCCGGCCTCCGTCTCCCAGAGGAGCTCCTTCACCTCATCGAGCTTCCCTTTTCCGAAATAGGTCCCCGGATGGACCTGCTCCCGGTTCTGGACCACCCGTCCGAGCACGACGCCGCCGGCCGTCTTCACAAGCTCCTCCAGCTCATCCAGACAGGCCCGCGTGTCCGTGCCTCCGGTATCCGCGGCCAGCAGGATCACCCGGTCCTCGACATCTTTGATCTCATACAGTTCTGCCAAATCTTCCTCCCCGCTTTCAGTCCGCGCGTGTCTTAAGAAACGCGATCTCCTTCTCCACTTCCTCCGAGGAGCCGAATTCCGCCGCATAAGCCTGCAGCGTCCGAAGGGCGCCGGCAAAATCCAGCTTCTTTTCATATACGACGGCCTGATTAAACAGCAGCTTCTCCCTGGCTCCGTCTCCGACCGCCAGTCCCTTTTCAATAAATGCCATCGCCTGGTCGTACTCTTCGAATTCCAGTTCATTTAACGCCAGCTGATTGTAGATCTCTCCGCTCCGAACGCCGTCGTCCGCCGCCTGCTGAAACAGCTCCGCGGCCTCCGTCAGCTGCCCGTTCTCTCTGTATGCCTGTCCCAGTGCGAACAGGATCTGAAGCGTATCCCCGCCCTCGCGCTGCGCCTGGTACAGCTCCTTATATTTCTTCCCGGCCGCTTCCAGCTGTCCGGAACGGATCAGCGCGGCGCAGCAGCGCGTCAGGTATTCCGTCTTCTGTCCGTCGGTCTGCCACAGCACCTCATAGGTATCCGCCGCCGCTTCATAGTCCTCGAGGCGGAACTCCGCCTCCGCCCGGTATTTCAGAACGTCCAGCTCAAACTCTCCCACCGTGCCGTCCGATTTTTCAAGAGCCATGTTCAGCGAATCAACAGCCGCGGCGTAATCTCCGGCTTCCATCTGCCCGACGGCCGTCTCCCTGTATTCGTATTTTTCCTTCGACCCGCACCCTGCCGTCAGCAGGACGGCCGCCAGCACGGCCGCCAGGCCCCGGATCCCTCTTCTCATCGCAAATTCCCTCCTGTGCTGTCCTGTCCGCTTATTGCCCGCTTCGGTCCGCGATCTCACCGGACGCCGGTGCTGCCGAAACCGCCCCGGTTCTCGCCGTCAAGATGCTCCGTCTCCTCAAAACGGATCACCGGCTGATGCTTCATGATCCGGAACTGGCAGATCCGGTCATTGCAGCAGATCTTCGTATCCCGCACCGCCAGCGCCGGAAAACACCACTGATCCCCGTCGCCGCAGTAGGTCTCGTCGATGATCCCGAAATGATTCGTCTGCAGGATCCCGAAATTCCGGAAGGTGGAACTGCGCGGGACCACATGGGCCTCATAGCCGTCCGGCAGCTTCATGGCGACCCCGAGCGGGATCAGTTTAAACTGTCCGGCTTTCAATTCCACATCCTCCGCCGCCCGCAGATCGATCCAGTCAGATTTGCCGTCAATATAGGCCAGCCTGTCGATCCGGTCTGTAAAATATCTGATTCTGATCGTTTCCATCGCAGGATCCTCCCGTCATCTTTCAGCGCGTCCATCCCGTCGGGCCGCAAAACCGCGCCGCTCTGGGGCCGGCTGTCTCAGCGGAGCGGCACGCTTTCGTCCCTCGCCGTAAAGCCGTTCACATGCTCCTCCAGAAGCTCGCAGTCCTTTCCGTCAAAATAGATCAGGCTGCCCTCGCCTTTCCGGGGATCAAACTCCTTAAGCATCAGCACGGTCCCGTCCGGGGCGCACTCCGCAAAACTGATCTCCTTTTCCACACTGGTCTTCTTCCCGCCTTCGTAAAGGACAAGGGAAAATTCCACCCCGCCGTCGCGGCTTTCATCATAGTCATAGCTGTAAGCCAGAAGTCCGTCCCGCACTTTCCAGACGCCGTGGACGTCGTAAGCGATCTCCTGTCCGTTTAAATACAGGTCGCCTCCGTATTCCCCCGCGTCCCGGATATACCAGATCCCCTCCGCCGTTACGATCGGGCTGCTGATCGGCCCGCCGTCCCCGGCTATCTCCGCGCGGACGCCGGCATTTCCCCCGGTCAGAGGGATTTCGCACAATTTCGACGTTCCCTCTTCCGGATCCGTCGTAAGCAGGTAGATCTTCCGGTTCTCTTCATCATAAACGGCATTTACCGCTTCATCGATCCCGTTCAGGTCTTCATATTCCGCCAGGGTCCGCTCACCCGCCGCCAGTTTAAGGCCGGAGAATCCACCGTCACAGACCAGGCGCGTCAGAAGATCAGCGCCGAAATCTTCATCCTCCAGGCTGTCCCGGAACTCAGACCAGTCCGCTTTCAGTTTCTCGATCCTTGGTCCCTCCAGATACATGCAGAAATCCGCATTCTGGGAAAGGCCCTGTCCCAGCGAGGACACGCCGCCGCGGCACCGGTCAGAGATCTCCGCGTCTCCCTGCTTACGATGGTAGATCAGCTTCCGGTAGGGGATCTCAAACTGCCCCAGATCACTGACTCTGCGCCAGTCGTCCTCTGTCATCGTGCCGTCATCATCCACGATCACGTCCGTGAAAGCCATGCGTACCGGACTTTCCGTCATATAGTAGATCTCCTCCGAATCCAGATCAAAGCTCTCCACGGAAGTCACATCCTGCGCGATCCGCTGTTTGTCCCCGGTCTGACCGACCAGATACAGGACGCCCCCTTTCAGCGCCAAAAAGCAGGTCAGACTGTCATTGGCCGCAAACAGGGACGTATCCTTCTCCAGCTCCACTGGTTCCGCCTCTCCACTCAGTTCCCGGTAATACCAGAAATGGCTGCGGCCCTCTTCTTCCATCCAGACAATGGCCCTTCCGTCCGGATCCACCTGGTAGGAACGAACGTTCTTCCCTATGCGGATCGGTTCCCCTCCGCCGTAATAGTAAAGCGAATCTCCCTTCCGATAGACCACCAGATTATCCGGCAGAGGCTCATAATCCGTCACGTTGGACGCGATCCTCTCGCCTTTCGAATTCACGGACATGCTTCTGCGGTACAGGTTGAACGATTCGCCGTCGTAATCTTCGCGATAAAACAGATATCTTCCGTCTTCGCTCAGGATATCTCCCTCCACCAGCCCCTCATACGGGGAAATGCCTCCGTCCAGACAGGAATCCGTGATCTCCCGCGGTTCCGTTTTCCCTTTCACATCGGTCATATACAGGGAATCCTCCCGATAAAAGAGGACCTCCGTCTGCTGCCGTTTCTCAGGTCCGCGCGCCGTAAAAATCCGCGCAACGGCAGCGATCACCAGCGCCAGCACCGCCAGCGTTACGGCGGGAACCAGGAAGCGGAAACGCGCCGGCGCCGGGCTTTCTTCTTCCTCGTCGAAATCCGGATCTGTGTAAGAAGTCTCCTCCTCCGGGGGCAGCGCCTTCGGCGCTTTCTCCGGCTCCTCCGCCTCCGGCGTTTCCGCCGGGTCTTCCGCTTTTGCCGGGCCTCCCGCCTCCACGGTTTCTTCTGCCGCCGGCTCTTCCGCTTCCGCGGTTTCTTCTGCCTCCGGCTCTTCCGCTGCCGCCGGCTCTTCCGCCTCCGCGGTTTCTTCCGC
>CANQGA010000225.1 GCA_947600145.1 uncultured Lachnospiraceae bacterium
GGGGTGCGGATACAGGAAAAAGTATAGTAGAGAAGAAAAAGGCAGAAAAATGTCGTAGAGTAACCCACTCTACGACATTTTTCCAGGCCGCAATACGCTTTCATCATAGGCATTTTACAAAAGAATAAGGTTTTTGTCAATAGATTTGAGCCAAAATCCAGATAAACCCAGAGCGAACAGGGAATGGAAAATTTCCAGATAGAGCTGCATCTATGCGTTAAAGTACAAGCTACGGGGGAAATATAGCGCCATCAGTCGTCAGGATAACCGTCAGTCATCCGGTTCGGCGACGAGGGAAAAAATGAAGGATCCATCCCGTTTTTCGGGAACGGGAACTGTGGAATGGGCGGCGCACAGCTGCTTTATCCGCCGTCAGGAATTACCGTCAGAAAATCAGATTTCATCGTAAAATCAACAAAAAACAGGCATGTGTCGTAGAGTGGGTTACTCTACGACACGATAAGCCGTCAGAGAATCTCCGGTTTCTTCCGGCTGCAGACATTTCCATCAAAACACAAAACCTTGAAAGGATTCGCGGGCCTTGGGGAGACGTTTCCTGTGAAAGGGGTTATATCGGCCGCAGTATATGCCGGATCTTCTGATCTGCATATACGGGAATGCTGTCCGTACCGCTCAGACGGAGCGGGACGGAATGGCGAAGCTTACGCTTTTTGGAGGTGTTTTTGAAAAGGGTAAGTTGGCGGAGCCTGCGCTGACGGACCGGGCGGTCTTAGGAAGACGCGGGCACGGCAGACCGGACAGGTGAGATGCAGACGAAAGGAGAGACGCCAGATATGCTGTGGTATGTGATACAGACCTTCACAGGAAGAGAGGAGAAGCTGGTGGAGATGATCCGCCGTATGGTGCCGAAAAAGCTTTATGGGAAGTGTTTTGTCGCCTATTTCGAGCAGCTGTGGCACAGCAGTCAGAAAAATCAGGTGCATATCCTGAGACTGTTTCCGGGATATGTTTTCCTTACGACTGATGAGATCGATGAGATCTATCGGCTTCTTAAGAGCATCCCCGCCATGTCGAAGATCATGGCGGCGGAAGCGTTCGCGTTCTCTCCGCTGTACGAGCAGGAAGCCGCGTTCCTTGAGAATATCATGGACGAATCCCATGTAGTGCGCCTCTCTTACGCGGCTACGGACGGAAGAAACCATGTTTCTTATCTGTCCGGGCCCCTGGAGAAATGCAGGGAGAGTATTCTGGCCTATGAATTCGGAAGGAGATACGCGATGGTACGCCTGCAGATCGCCGGACAGGATAAAGATGTGCGTCTGGGGATCATTTTAAATAACGATATCCGCCGTGAACTGAATTACGGAAAGGTTGAGGCGCTGATTGCAATGCCGGAGAAATACCGTCTGCGTCAGGAAAACTTAGAGGGAAATGTCCCGTTTTCGGAGAAGCGGTCATCTGAACTGGAGCCCGGCGACAGCGTGGCGGTCATCGACGGCGTTTTCGAGGGAAATGTGGCTGTGATCAGCCAGGTCAGAAAAGACGCGGTAAGAATCTCCGTGCATCTGTTTGAGAGAGAGATTTTCGCGGAGGTACCGGCGGGGAGCGTCCGAAAACTGGCATAGAATGGGACATGGGAATGCCCGAAAATAAGCGCGGGAGGAGGGGAGATATTGTTCTGGTACAAGCTGAAAACGTGGTACGGCGGAGAAGAAGCGCTGGTGAAGGAGATCCGGCGGACAGTTCCGCCGTATCTGTATGAAGATGTATTTGTCATGTATAACGAGAGAAACCTGAGGCGTCAGAGACAGAGCATCCTTATAACCGAGCCGCTGTTTCGGGGCTGCGTGTTTCTGACCTGCCGGGATACGGATTCCCTTCTGCGCCGCCTTGAGAGGGTTCCGGCTGTTTCGCATCTGATCGCCGCGGGCTATCTCTCCATGTTCCCTCTTATGGAGAAGGACGGTCAGTTCCTGGAGGCAATCTCGGGAACCGATCATCTGGTCCGCGCGTCCTGCGTTCTGCGGGAATCGGAAGAAAGCAGCATGTACCGGGTCTTCGGCCCGCTTGAGCATCTGACGGACGGGATCGAGAAGATCCATTTTTCCAGCCGGTTTGCGAAGACCCATAAGATGCTGTGGGGCGAGGACACGGTGCTCCCGCTTGGGATCCTTACCAGAGAAGACATCGGCTCCGGAATCCTGTATCACGGAACAGAGACGACTGCGGAGATGCCGGATACCGGTCATTATACTCTGCTTGAGATCGGAAAGGACGAGACCGGAAGGAACGTATATCGGGCCGGAAGCCGGGTGACGGTGCTGCCGGGACAGAGCCGGAAATCGGTTCTGGCAATATAACAGAAGCGGATAAAGGATTGATGGCAGATGAAAGAAGCATTGATGACGGCATCCATGGCATCCATGCTCGACAACTTCAACCGCAGCAATATAAACCTTTTATTAGAAATGGGTTACAAGGTTACACTGGCAGCTAACTTTGACTCCGCCGAAGATTCCAGTCCGCCTGCCAGGATCGCGTCCTTCAGGGCGGAGATGGAGGCGCTGGGCTGCCGGGTGGTACAGATCGATTTCAGCCGGAAGCCCGCGAACATTTCCGGGCAGATACGGTCCTTCCGCCAGCTGCAGGCGCTGGCCGCGGGACAGGATTTTGCGCTGGTCCACTGCAACTCGCCGATCTGCGCCGCGATGACGCGGCTGGCGTTCAGAAAGAAAAGAAAGACACACGGAACCCGGGTAATCTACACCGCCCACGGGTTCCATTTTTTTAGGGGAGCGCCGGTTAAGAACTGGCTTTTATACTTCCCGGTGGAATGGGTCTGCGCCCGCTGGACGGATATCCTGAATACGGTGAACCGGGAGGATTACCGGTTCGCGAAGAGATGGCTTAAGGCCGGGCAGGTCGTGCGCCTGCCGGGAGTCGGGATCGACCTGGAGAAATTTAAGCCGGGGAGTGCGGAACTGGAAACAGACCGGGAGATAGCTAGGGAAGCGGTTCGCAGGAGCCTGGGCATCAGCAAAAATGAGAAGATGCTGTTATCGGTGGGAGAGCTGAGCAGAAATAAAAACCATGAAAGTGTCATACGGGCGTTGAGTGAGTTGCAGAACCCAGTCTATCGATATTACATATGCGGCAGAGGTCTTCTTGAAGAGGAACTGAAAGTTTTGGCCAAAGAACTGAATCTGGAGGATCAAGTGATCTTTCTCGGATACAGGGAAGATGTTGCCGATATCTATCAGGCGGCTGATCTATTTATATTCCCTTCTCTGCGCGAAGGGCTGCCGATGGCGCTGATGGAAGCGATGGCGGCAAAGACGCCGGTGGTTTGTTCGGATATTCGCGGAAACCGGGAATTGGTACCGGACAAGGAGTTGCGGTTCAATCCGCAGGATGCTGCAGATATCGCTGGATGCATTCAAAGGGCATTTAAGTCGGATCTATCTGAGACAACAGAAAGGCATTTGTACTATATAAAAAAATATCGGATTGAAAATGTGAAAGTGAAGATGAGGAAGGAATACCGGATTACAGGACCAGAAGAGACTGGGGAACAGCGGCAAGGGAACGGAATGGATGGAAGAAGAAATGGAACTGATCAAATTGTGCTGTAAATATCTGGCGGATCTGCTCCTTCACGTTTTCTGGGTCTTTCCGGTCAGACAGAACCGGCTCTTCATCATGAACGACCTGTCGCACACCTACGGCGGCAGTCCCAAATACATCTGCGAGTATCTTCTGGCCCATGAGCCGGGAAGGTACGAGATCATATACCCGCTGGCGGCGCCGGACGATTCCGTCCCCGGCAGTCTGACCACGGTCCGGCCGAGATCGCCGGGGTATTTCTATTATGCGCTGACGAGCAGGGCGGTCGTCACCAACTGCGGAGGGATCTCCTATCTGCCCGTGCGCAGGGCGCAGATGGTGCTGAACACCTGGCATGGCGGCGGGGCGTATAAGCGCGGGGGAGTCCTCGTCTATCACGGCTTTTCATACAGGATGGAGACAAGGCTGAACGCGAAGAAGATCACGTACATGATGGCGTCCACGAGGGTCACAAAAGAAGAATTCCCCAAAGCGCTGCTGATCAGCGAAGACAAAATGCTGGAAACAGGGCTTCCGCGGACCGATATCTTCTTTACGGATTACAGCCGCGTCCGGGATAAGGTCTACGCGCATTTCGGGATCGGCAGGGAGAAACGGATCGCGATGTACTGTCCGACCTTCCGGAGCGGGAAAAATACAACCGCTGATTTCTACCGGCTGAAGCGGATGGAAATGGATCCGGAAAAGCTTTTGGACACATTGGGAAAAAAGTTTGGAGGAAGCTGGGTCCTTGCGGAGAGGAGCCACCCGAGGCTGGAAGGCCGGTCCGTGACAGGGCGCCGGGATGTCGTGGATTTCAGCGGTTATCCGGATACGCAGGAGCTGCTGTGCGCAGCCGACCTGGTGATCTCCGATTTTTCCAGCCTGATCTGGGATTATTCATTTACCGGGAACCCCTGCTTTATCTATGCGGATGACATTGCGGAATATACGGTCAGCCCGGGGTTTTACAGGCCGATTGAGGAATGGCCGTATCCCGTCGCCGGGAATTTCCGGGAACTGCTGGACAAGATAGCCGGATTTGACGGGGAGGCGTACCAGCGCGCCGTAAAACAGCACTACCGGGACGTAGGGAGCTACGAGACCGGGAATGCGACGGAGGCGGCCTGCAGGATGATAGACAATTGGTGTACACAGAGGTAAAAGCATGAAGAAGAGGGGACCGAACCGCCCGACAGGCACGGCGGGCCGGCGGGAAGGCTGACAGAGGAGGAGATTTTTTGTTTAAACGTTTTATAAAAGACATCCGAAAATATTTCCGCTACTCCATCGTCTCCGCGCGCTCCCAGCTGCGCTCGGAGGTGGCGAACTCGTACCTCAACTGGCTGTGGTGGGTGCTGGAGCCG
>CANQGA010000226.1 GCA_947600145.1 uncultured Lachnospiraceae bacterium
GTATTGCGTAATATTTGTGCTCATAATTCCAGAATTTACAATCGCACAATACATACGACACCGGAAATTCTGGATGCAGATAAAGTCATGCCACTGCCGGTACATAACGGTTTGTATCAAATTCTACTGGCGATGAAGTATCTGCGTTCATCTGATGAGGAGTGGACAGTATTTGTAGATGATTTTGATAAGCTGATTCAAAATAATATTGGTGTAGTCGGCCTTACAGCAATGAATCTTCCGGCGGATTGGAAAGCACATCTAAGTGTATAAATGAAGTAGAGTTGCATAAAATAGTAAAGCAGACCTAACCAAGCATTGTTATGCTCAAATCGGTTAGGCTTTCGGCGGAGTGTTACGATAAGCACTTCGCCATTTTAATGTTCTATCGTTCGTAATGGCTCCACAGGCTGATGATCTTGACTGTTTTTTCCGCCTCGCAGACCTCATACACCAACCGGTGCTGCAGATTGATGCGCCGTGAGTAGGCCCCGCTCAGGGTACCAACCAGCTTTTCATATGCGGGCGGCGTCTGATAAGGGTTTTCACGCAGCAGGTCGATAAGAGCTTTTGCTTTGGCGTCCAGATGGGCAGCCTTTAGCTTGGGGATATCCTTAACTGCGGTTTTTGTATAGACGATATTATACTTCACCATACCACTTCATCCTCCGGCACACAGTCGTCGAGGCTCGTGTGCAGGCCATCGAGGATCTTCTGCTTCATCTGCGGGTCAGCGGAAAGCTCCGCCGTCGCCATTAGGCCCTCATAGTCCTCCTGGCTCAGTACGACGGCATTGCCATCCTTGGTGGAGATGTTGATGGGTTCATTGTACTTGATGGTTGTATTCAGCATGGCAAACAAGTTTTTTCGGAAATTGGTCGCACTGGTATTGAGCATGGATAGCGCCTCCTTCTATGTACATAATAGCGTACACAACTGGCTTTGTCAATAGGTATTCCATTTTTAATAAGGAAGATAGTTCAGTTGTCTCCTCTGTCATTATTGGGTTTTTATGATATCTTCGTACAGGAGCTCTACATCATCAAGAATGCACTCATGTTCAGCCATTTGTACTGGAATTCCAAGTGAATTCGTTCAGTTTTGGGAAACAGCTGAGGATGCCACCGTTATCCCCAGCGGGAGATGGCACAACAACTTCGAAGGATCATAAGTCGTTCGGGAAACTGACGGCCCTTTCCTTAACAATCGGTGACATGTCTTGTTTAGCATTAAGGCAACAAACAATGCATACGCCCACGGGAAGAAATTCAGCTCCCTGCCTCCGCTTTTAATGCGGCCTTGTATTTGTAGTACGAATTTCTGGAAATCCCTGCTATTTTGATAACCTCTGAATCAGTATTGGTACCATTAAAATCTTTACTGTTTTTCAGGATGATCTCTTTGGCGGCAGATTCCTTTTTGGTAGTGTACTTATTGCCCTTGATTCTGCCTACCTGCTTCCCGTTCAGTTTTGCGGTTTTGATTCCTTCCGCTCCTGCCTGTCTATGTTCTGTTTGGGTGTACTGATCCTGCAATACCCGTATTCTTCCCTCATGACCTCCCGGCCTCCTTCGTACCAATTTAAGCGAGCGTCTTTTTTGGCACTTCTATTCTAACATGAACAGAGGGAATGTCAACTCTTTTTGGTACTAAGTTGTTGGAGGGTTATTTTGGTACTGATATGAAAAATGCCAGGGCCGAATAGGTATGTTACATGGATTCAGCCCTGGCATCATCTATCTGCCGAAGGCGCCGATCCGGGTCTTCTGACAAATGCCGGATCCTTTTTGCGGGAGTTAAATACGGACTTGCCCGTCTGGTTCGTCTCTGTTCAAACTGGTACTGTACATACGCTCCAGCGCGTCCATCGCTTCCTTGGCTGAGGAAAAGCGCGCTGGGTCATATGCCCGGCCTGGTTCCCCGATGAATTCCAATTCCAGTTCCGTAGGTTCCCGGAGCGCCTCCGCCCCTATCCGCTCCACTTGTGCAAGCAGGCCGGCGTCCGCAATCCTCTTCCTGAGCTGCGCCGCCTCTGCGGCTGCCGCCAAGGTCGCTTCACGCACGGCAGCAGTCTCCTTCAGGATGCGCGCTGTCTCTTCCTTGATGGCTACGGCCTGCCTGTTGTTAGCGGCCTCCTCTTCCTTGTAGGCTGCGAGTCGGATAGAAATCTCAAGGAGCCTCCCATATTCCTCGGCACTCTCACTCACGTATTTCACGCCGTCCCGCTCGACCAGCTTCTCTGCCGGTATGTCGCCCATTGTCTGATCCATGATGCCCCTGACCATATCTGTATTGGTCATGGCAATCTCCGCTTCCTCAATCCAGCGGTCGCGCTTATACTCGCTAATCTTCAGGTGCCGTGCCGGCAACGGCACCCTGTCAACCTCGACCCCGTGTTCCTCGCAGATGTCGGCCCACCGATCCCTCATTATGCGGTCGAACTCCATTTTCCGATTGTTCCTCCTCCCCGGCGGCATGTTCGGGTCCGGGAGGCCCACGCCTGCATCCATAAGTGCCTTATCAAGTCCGATCTTCAGGATCCCATCCTTGTCCGTATAATCAAAGATCCTCCGGATATGCGCGTGTACCGTTGCCTCATCTTTGTGAACGGCCCAGTCAAGGATATGCATGTGACTGCCGTGCGTCCGGTTCCATTCATACAACTGATTCATGTACTGGTCGAAACATTCATCAAACAGTGCCGGATCTACCGGCTTGTCCCCGGCATTCCCAATCTGGAGGATCACCTCTTCCGGGCAGTACCTCAGCATTTTCCTGAGTTCGTTCATGTCTATGCTGTTGCCATGTTGGTTCCTGTTACGTGCTTCCAGCATAGGTCCATAATGCTCATCATAGAACTTGCGCTCTGCCTCATCGAACGTCATGCCATCGTAGATACACCAGTACCTGTTCTCCCCCGTCCTGCCCGGGTCGATGTGCTCTGTCTTCGTGACGTCAAATTTCCTGTCATTATGCCTCGCAGATCCCTGCGCCCTTGAATTAGTGTATGATACCTTCATCTAAAATGTCTCCTTTCTACTAATATCTATCAATATCTTCCTTGTCTCCCGGGCCGCATTCCTCAAATGTGGTGTAGCCTAGTCTCATCAAGCCAAGGCGCTGTGACGTGCCGTCAACCTCCGCCGCATCCAGTTCGGCCCGCTGTGCCGCCAGCCCCGCCACAGCTTTCCTTCTTGCGGTCATATCCTCGCTAAGGCGTTCCCTCGACGCCCGCATCCGGTACGCGAAGGCCCCTTCCAGGCTCTGCCGGATGATCAGGATCCTCCATGAGCCTTCCGGCACCAGCACGATCCCGTCCCCTTCCGGTACCGCACCGGGTGCGTTACCGTCCGGGTCCAACATCGGCGCTATCGCTTCCACGTCTAAGATTTCCTTAAGTACTGCAGCTGCGTCCTGTTCGGCCGCTTTCGCACTGTCCCTCAGGGCCCGCGCTTTGCGGGACGTGTAGATGCGCGGCTTGCGATTGACCGGTATACCGGCGGCCTCAAGCAGACCATATAGAACTTCTCTGGACTCCTGGTCGAAAGTCATTTTAGGGTTGCTGTACCGTGATGCCTCAGCGCTCCCGTCCGGGCATAACACGCCCGCCTGGATTAGAGCCCCAGTCTGGCACACCTTCCTAAGGCCGTTCCCGTCATTGCAATCCCATACCCGGCGTATGATCGCCTTATTCCGCGTATTTCTGGAAACGTAGACACCAAGGACGTGGAGGCAGTCGCCGTTTTCCCGTCCCCATTCACGCATCCATGTTACATATCCCATGATACATCCCAGGAACACGCTAATGTCCGGCAGAATCTCACCATCATCCGCTGTTAGCTGTATGACCAGCTCTTCTGGACAGGTGCGCGTTTTCTCATGCAGCTTGCTGGCAGAGGTGATCCGTTCCCAATGTCGTTCCACCGCGTAGACCCTGTTCCGCTTCTCAATCCATGGTCTGTAATGC
The DNA here is from genome assembly GCA_947600145.1 of uncultured Lachnospiraceae bacterium. Taxonomy (GTDB): domain Bacteria; phylum Bacillota; class Clostridia; order Lachnospirales; family Lachnospiraceae; genus UBA3402. Next base: position 3,968 of record CANQGA010000226.1, read on the forward strand.
ATGTCGTAAAAATCCAATTCCGACTGGTATGGATTACAGTCAAGGCTCTGGTGCCAACAGTAGATTCTGTCATACTCGTCCTGCAGGCGTTTGAAATACGCCTGCCTCTTGGTGCTGGACTGGGAGCCTGGGAACCTTGATGAACGATGGGTGACACGGACGACACCTCGGCACGCCTTGGCTTCCATTTGATCCTTCATACCTGTCTCTTCGATACTGGCCACGGTATCCATGGCATCGGTGCCGGCTGGGCAATTCATTGGGTTGTCCTTGTTCTGATACATAAAATCCATGCTATCTTTCGTCATTTTACAGCTACGGGTGACAAACCTCTCTGCCTGTGGCGAATCACCCGCTTCGGCCTCCTTTCACGTTTGCTATATAAATTATGGAAACGGCCGGCCAAGTTTAAGTGCCAAAAAAACGCTTTTTGCCTTCCAGTGCCAAAATTTTTTTTAGTAACCTAAGTCTCATATCACTGATAAGTCCGCAAAACATTTCATGCAATTCGGGGATGTGGTTTTTGATCATCATACTGCTTTTTCCGTTTACCTGTCTTTCCCTTGGCCCTTGCTTTTGTCAGAAGTAAGCCTCGGGTTTCCGCACAGTACAGCCAGGTATGTGTTGGATACTTTTTGCGCTGCCGGGAAAACAGTATTACGTACTTATCTGTTTCAGAGCCTCTTGTAGGAAATGCATATATTACGAAAGTGTGCAAAAGGTTGGGAAATACGTATAATATTGATTTGTAGCAACAGGGTTTTGTGCCGAATACTCTTGGCATTTCTTTGTTCCTCCTTCTTTCTTCTGAAGGGAAATAGGATATAGATTCGAAACTATGCTCAGCTTCTTCGAATTCTCTAAGCAGCCTTTGC
>CANQGA010000227.1 GCA_947600145.1 uncultured Lachnospiraceae bacterium
AAGCTCTTTTCTGCCGATATCGGTCATCCCTTGACCGCGCCGGCCATCATGCCTTTCTCGAAATACTTCTGCACGAACGGGTAGATGATCAGCATCGGCGCAGCCGCCACGATGATCGACGAGAACTTGATCATCTCGGTCAGCTTATTTAACTCCGCGTAGCCGCCGGAGATCGTACTCGCCTGGGCCGCGGAAGCGGAGCTTCGGATCAGGATGTTGCGGAGAACCAGCGGAAGCGGGGCCTTCTCCGGTCCGGTTAAGTAGATCAGGGCTGTAAACCAGTCGTTCCAGTAGGCGACCATGCTGAACACCACCATAACCGCCATCATGGACATGCTGAGCGGAATGACCACCTGCAGGAAGATGCGGAACTTGGACGCTCCGTCGATCTCCGCCGCCTCGATCAGCTCCTTCGGAATGCTGTTCTGGAAGAAGTTCCTCACGATGATCATGTTGCCGACCGCCACGCCGCCCGGCAGGAACAGCGCCCACATGTTATTGATCAGGCCGGTCTGCTTGACAATCAGGTAGGTAGGAACCAGGCCGCCGCCGAAATACATCGTAAAGATGAAGAACAGGCTGAAAAACTTCCGTCCCGGCAGATCCTGAATGCTGAGCGGATACGCCGTCAGGTACAGCATGGTCACGGAGAATACCGTACCGATGACCGTGTACTTGATGCTGTTGATGTAGCCGGTCAGGATGCTGGAATCCGCGAACACCGCTTTGTAGCCGTCCAGCGTGAAACCGCTGGGGAACAGGAAAGTCTTGCCGGCGTACACATCGTAGGGGTTCGATACGGAAGCGACCAGCACGTAAAACAGCGGGTACGCCACCAGGAACAGGAATATGGCGCAGATCACGACCAGAACAATATCGCTGGTCCTCTCAGAGAAGCCGTGAAGCTCTCCACTTTTCTTTTTTGCCATCTCTTCCACCTCCTATACGAAGCTGACGTCTTCGGAAAGCGTCTTCGTGATCTTATTGACAATAATTAACAGGACGATATTGATCACCGTGTTGAACAGGCCGATGGCCGTCGAGTAGCTGTACTGGGCGCGCTCGATACCTTGCTGGTACACGTACACCGCGATGGTATCGCTGGTGGCCTTGTTCAGATCCGTCTGCAGCAGGTAAACCTTCTCGAAGCCTACGTTCATCAGTCCGCCGGCCGCCATGATCAGCATCAGCACGATGGTGGGCATCAGCTCCGGAATGTCAATGTAAAGGATCCGCTGGAACATGCTGGCTCCGTCGATCTTCGCCGCCTCATAGTGGGAAGTATCGATGTTGGACAGCGTCGCCATGTAAACGATGATGCCCCAGCCTGCGTCCTGCCAGATGCCGGACGCGATGTAAATCGTACGAAATGCGTTGGCCTGCGTCATGAAGTCAATGTTCGTTCCCGCGATCAGGTTGATCAGACCGCCGGAGGGACTTAAGAAGATCCGGATCATACCGCAGACGACCATGGTGGAAATGAAATGCGGCGCGTACAGGACGGTCTGGGTCACTCTCTTGAACTTCTGGAACCGCAGCTGGTTGATCATCAGCGCCAGGACGATCGGGATCGGGAAGCTCCACAGGAGACTGAACAGGCTCAAAAGCACCGTGTTCTTGATCATCCTCCAGAATGTCGGGGCCTTGAAGAACCTCTGGAACCACTGGAACCCTACCCACTCGCTGCCCCAGTATCCTCTGGACGCCACGAAATCACGGAAGGCGATCTGGATACCGTACATGGGCTGGTACTTGTAGATCAGCGTCAGTACAAAGGGAACAGCCAGCATCGCGTACAACTGCCAGTTCTCGATGATGCGCTGCCTGAGCGGCTTGCCCGATTTGGGCTTCGCTGCGGCCACTGCTTTCGCGGCCTGTTTCTTGCTCATACGAACCTCTCCTTTCTGTCCGTCGGGAAGGCGCCTGCATGAAAAGGAATCTCTCTTTTCGTATCAGTCCCGGCCCGCGGGCTGCGTTTCCCGAACCTGGAAGCCTTTCAGCGAAATCCCGGCCGTCCATTTATGTAAGGATTACAGTCAGCAAATACGGTTTCGGCTGTGGTTTTCGTGAAATCAGTTTCACATATTCGTGAAACGTTATTTTATTTTTGTTGTGTTTAAGATAGCACTAACTGACAGGATTGTCAATATAGAATTTATAATTTTTATTCCTGAAATCAATTTTTGTATATTATTACTGTATTTCGGGTTATTTTTTGTGTATTATGCCTAGTTTGAAGCCTGCATCCAATTTTGCGCGTTTCACGAAACGTTACATGAAATTTCAACTTTACAAATATCGAATAATATGTTATACTTATCGCATCGTTATCAAACAATTAACTGCGTCAACCGCATTTTGACGATGGAACGGAGATCATTATCATGAAAAAGATGAGCACGGCGCCAACCATGAAAGATGTAGCCCGCGAAGCCGGCGTGGCCCTCGGAACCGTATCAAAGGTAGTCAACGGCCTGCCCGTAGGCGAGAATTACCGGATCCGGGTAGAGGCCGCGATCGAGAAGCTGGATTACCAGGTGAACAGCTACGCCCAGGGTCTGAAGGCCAGCCGCACCCATTCCGTAGCCGTACTGCTTCCGAATACATTTAACCCATTCTTCGCGGATCTGGCCTACCACCTCAATCTGGCGCTGCAGAAGCGCAGATATAAGATGCTCCTCTGCTGCACGGCTTTCAACCCGACCGAGGAGCAGGAATACATTAATATGGTCCGCCAGAACAAGGTGGACGGCATCATCGGCCTGACCTATAATCCGGATCTGGTCGTGGAACCGGACACGCCCTACGTGACCATCGACCGCTATATGGGCCCCGGCATTCCCTGCGTGGCCAGCGATAACTATGCCGGCGGGCAGATGGCCGCCGAGAAGCTGGCCGATCTGGGCTGTAAGAAAGTGGCCTTCCTGCGGATCGGCTCCTCTCTCACCAACGAGCCCAATAAGCGCCGCTCCGGTTTCGAGAACGGCTGCCTGGCCAGACAGCTGAATTATGAGATGAAGATATTGGACGACGGAGATCCATTCGACGGTTTCGTAGATTTTCTGAAAGAGCATTTCCATGGCGGAAAGCTGGATTTCGACGGACTGTTCTGCGTAACGGACAACCTGGCGTTCCAGATCATGAAGGTTCTGGAGTCGATGGGCGTTAAGGTTCCGGAAGATGTACAGATCATCGGCTTCGACGGCGCGCGGATGTTCGGCGACGGCAGCTACGTCTGCTCCACCATCGTCCAGCCCACGGAAGCCATCGCCGAAATGTGCGTGGAGCTGGTTCTGATGGACAACGCGATCCTGCGCCCCCCTCTGGTGTGTCTTCCGGTCAGCTACGCCTGCGGCGGGACGACAAACGAGAGCATGTGACGCTTTTTGACCGGCAACATAAACATCCGCCCCCGGCAGGCAGTTAAGCCTCGCCGGAGGCGGATGTCTTATTTTCACGCAGGAAGAACGCCGGGCTTTAACTGCCTCTTACTCCGCATAGAACGAATCCAGATATTTCTGGTAGATCCCCAGAAACTCCTGCAGCCCGTAAGCGTCCAGGGACTTCAGGTACTCGTCCCAGTCCGCGTCGGTAACGCCGTTCATGATCCATTCGGACTTCTTCGCGTTGATGGTCTTGGTGATGTCCGCCTGCAGGTTGGACAGCCGCTCCGTATCTTCGCGGCTCATGAACGCGTTGGGATAGACATACTTGGTATGCATATCCGGCGTATAGTAATCCTTGATCCAGTCAAGACGGTACTGGGCGTCGTCCGGGCATGTCACGTACACGCCGTAATACTCATCCAGCACGGCCAGCGGACCGCCGACGCATTCCGCCTCGCGGACCTCCACCGGGGAGGCGTCTCCCAGCGGCGCATGGTGCAGCATGGGCTCTCCCTTGTCATTGACGCCCATCTCAAAGATATCGAACTCGTCGTCTTCGCCGTAGGTGCCCCAGTTGTTCTGCGGGGACTGAAGCGGCGCGTACATCTGATCCAGCCATGCGCAGACCAGCGCGGGCTGCTTCGCCACGGAAGTCACCACGCAGCGGCCGCGGTCGAAACCGCTGGTAAAGGAACCGTTGGACGGCGTGATATTTCTCACATCGGCCGTCAGCGCGGGAAGGGGAACCCAGTCTACCAGGTTGTCGATGTTGGCCACGTCCCAGCTGAAGCAGACGCCGTAGCGGCCGGATTTGCCTTTCGCCACGTAGGTGGACCATTCCTGGGTAAATGCTTCCGGATCGATGAGTCCTTCCTCGTACAGCTTGTGGAGCCAGGCGATACCGTCCTTAAAGCCCTCCTGGGTCCCGGAGCAGATCACCTTCAGATCGTCGGTCACCGCGATATGGCGGCCGCGGTCCGCGTCGCCGTAGCCCTCGCCGAAGCCGTTGATCAGGATCGCCGGATCCTGGTCGCCGTCGTTGACGATGCAGGACATGGGAATGATGCTTCCGTCGATGCCGAACTCCGCCTGGAGCCTGGCCGCGTTGTCGCGGAACGCGATCAGCGTCTGTTCGAACTCATCCACGGTCGTGGGGATCTCCAGTCCAAGGAAATCCAGCCACTTCTTGTTGATGAAGCTCATGTCGCCGATGGTCTGGATCGCCGTATAATTGGAACCCAGCTGCTCGATCCACGGCAGCGCCCAGATGTGGCCGTTGACGTCGGTACACATTTTCCGGTACTCCGGATATTTGTCGAAAACGCTCTTCAGGTTCGGCATATAGGTGTCAATGTACTCCTCCAGCGGAATGATCGCGCCGTAGTCCGCGTAGCGCAGCAGGTCGTTGTCGCT
>CANQGA010000228.1 GCA_947600145.1 uncultured Lachnospiraceae bacterium
TACCTCGGCTGCAATGGACGGCATGAAGATCGCCGAAGAAGTGGCGCGCAGATACCGTGCGGGGTGATCCTTACACCCCGCACAGATACTGATATTCTTTTCTGATCTCTTCCTGATCCCCAAGCAGGAAATAGAAGTCCATCTGGCTGCATCTCGCCGTATGGATATAGGAGCCGTATTCCGGCATGTCGCAGGATATGACTGTCCCGGACGACGCGATCAGCAGGCCGTATCCTCTGTCTGAACAGATCAGAGGGAAGGGAAAGGCCGGATCATCCGGTGAAATGACATATGCGCGGCCGCGGAGCGAAAGGCCGGATGCGGTCAGGATCTCATTTCTGGACCACCTGAGATAGAGCCAGGCGGAGAGAGAAACGTCGTTGGCGGCTTCCAGCCGGCGGCAGTCCTTCGGCTGCTCGGCGAGGAGCGGTTTCCGGTCCCTGGTCATATAGCAGACCGCGCCGGATGCCTTGTCCACCCTGAGACAGAGTTCATCTGTCAGCAGTTCTACGCAGCCGCCGATCTCGCGGTACATCCATTGACGGTCCACCTGATTTACCGCGATCCCGGAGTGGACCGCGGCGCTTAAGCCGCCCAGCTTCGCGAAGGAGACGCGGATGATCCGGCCGGTTACCGGGCTCAGCCGGAGAATTCCGTATCTGCTCTGGACGCACAGGCCGTCCGGCTGGCGCAAGACCCATCGGACCGAGAGATCGATCCTGGAATGACCCGGCGGACGGAGCGTATCCGGGGAAGGCGTTTCGCCGAATCGGGGACGGGCGGGCGGGACGGATGATCCGCGGACGGGAGAAGCATTCTTTTGCGGCCGCGGCGCGGGCCCGGCCGGAACCGGCTCCTTCGCCTTATTTAAGATCGTTTTCGCGTCGTACTGATCCGGCATCTGAATGGATTTACCGGAGGTGAAGAACAGGCTGGTGGGCCGGACGGCGGTATTTTTCTGGAACGCCGCGGTTTTGCGCACTTCTTCGTCATGATAGAGAGAAGCGCTGTCAGCGGGAGCTTCGGTGATCAGGCCGGTCAGACTGCCGCAGTGGAGAACGCACAGCTCGTGGAGCGCCCTGGTGGCGGCCACGTAGAGCAGTTTGGCGTGGCCGTCGTCGACCGGATAGTCGTTTCCGGTCGGGTTGAGAATCAGCACCGCGTCGAACTCCAGGCCCTTCGTATATTCGACCGGGAGGACCATGATGCCTTCGCTGAACACGGTCTCTTCCAGATTTCCGTCTATGACCGGGACAGATCCGGACAGTTTGCGGGCCGCGAGCGAGGCCCCGGCGGCGTCGCGGCAGATAACGGCGATCGTTCCGTAGCCCTGCTTCTGCCAGCCTGTCAGGATCTTTGCCGCCTGTTGGTACAGCTGGTCCGGCTCCGCCGCGGCTTCCGTGACCGGATCGCCGTGCCGGATGATCGGTTCCACCGGATAGACGGAGAAACGTCCGTGCCGCAGGATCCGCAGGGCGTATTCGGAGATCTCCACGGTATTCCGGTAGCTCTTCTTCAGTACCCGGAAGCTGTCCGCTGGATCGCGCAGAAGCAGCCGCTTAAGCTCTTCCCAGTCGTTCAGACCGCTGCCGAAACGGATATTCTGCGACACGTCGCCCATGATCGTATAGGTGCAGCCGCGGATGCAGTGGTCGAGAACCGCGTAGGCCATCATTCCGAAATCCTGGGCTTCGTCGATGACGATGTGATGCGCCTCGCTTATGACCTCCTCCTCCTGGACGCGGGCGTAAAGATAAGCCAGGGCCGCCAGGTCGTAGAGGTCAAATTCCGTGACGCGACCGCCGGAGTTTTGGGAATCCCTGCCGCCGGTGAACGCTTCGGCGGGAAACCGTACCCGGAATCCGTTCCGGCGCTGGCCGGCCAGGAAATCGTCGTACAGCCGGAAGATGGACAGCTTCATTTTCTTTCCGCCGAACCATCCGCGCACGGAGCGCAGGAGTTCCTTCTGTTCATCCTTCGTATATTTCCCGATATGTTCGAGAAAATGGTTGTGGAGCCGGCTGGTCAGCCGCTCATTGAGTCCGCTTATCTTGGCCTGAATGGAGAGGGAGGGATTTGACCGGATGTAGTTTTCGATCGTTTCCCGGCTTAGAAGGAGGACGCGGTCCTCCGCCGAAGTACGGCCTAAGCCGCGCGGGGCAGCCGCCGTCTCCGACGGTTCCAGCCAGACGTCTTTGCGGGGCAGGTAATCCCATTCAAGCCTGTCGCAGAAGGCTTTCAGATCCTCAAACCAGGGAAGAGTGCCGCGCGCGTCGGCGCGGATCGGACAGATCCGATATTTCTTTTCATCCCATTCTTCATAGAGAAGGCGCGTAAACAGCTGTTCCATGGTCATCTGCCGGACGCCGGTAACATCCAGCTCCGGAAGAACGCCGGTAATGTAATTCAGGAGGATCCGGTTGCTGCCGACGATATAGAAATCGTTGGGCTGAAACCGCTCCGCGTAGTTATAGAGAATGTAGGAGATCCGGTGCATGGCCACGGTCGTCTTGCCGGAGCCGGCTACGCCCTGGACGATCAGGTTCCGGTAGGGAGTCAGCCGGATGATCTCGTTCTGCTCCTTCTGGATCGTCGCGACGATCTCGCCGAGGACGGCCTGCTTGTTTTTAGCCAGATATTTCGTCAGAAGCTCGTCATTGGCGATGACCTCGCTGTCGAAATACTCCTTAAGCGTCCCGTCTTCGATCTCGAAAGTCCGTTTCAGCTGCAGATCGATGGGCATCTCCTCGCCGCCGGGAGCGGTGTAGGAGCACGGCCCCAGGTTGCTCTCATAGTAGGCGTTGGCGACGGGCGCGCGCCAGTCGACCACCACAGGATGGATCGTGTCCCTGCTGATCCCGCCGCGGCCGATATAGAGGGATTCCTGTTTCTTAAGGGTCTCGTCCCGGAAAATGATCCGGCCGAAATAGGGCTTGCTCAGAGCCCGCCGGTTCTTCTCGAGAGTCCGCTTCATATATTCATGCAGCGTGACCGTGTTGTTCAGTTCTGTCAGGGATTCCACATCATTGTCATGATAATGCTCCAGCATCTCGTCGATATCCGCCTGCATTTTTGCGGTCTGTTCGCTGTACATATCAGTGTTTCTGCGCACAAGCTCAAGGGTATCGGCCAGATACTGTTCTTCATCGGCGCGGGAGACGCGGGGGAGTATGCTGGATTCCTGGTTCACCGGGATCCTCCTTTCCGTATTTGCGGGTACTGACCGGGCGGACCTCTTTTGCCCGGCCTTGGGTGACACGTACTATTTTACAGGAAAAATAAAAAAGTACTAGACTTTATTTTTCATCTGTGCTAAACTACATAATGAAGTGTAGGTAAAATTGGCTTATGACCTGCCTGCTGAAAGATATCGTGTATGATGGAAGTGAATGGGCGCTCCGGTGGGGCGCTTTTCCTTTATCTGCATCTGTGTGAAAGGACAGAACGTGTATGCTGCTGGATCTGGTAGACCACAAAGAATCGATCAACCGCCTGCTTGCGCGCTACGGCGTCAAGTTCGGCATCTATAAGAACAATGTGTTTCATGAGCAGTTATTTCCCTTCGACCCGATCCCCCGGGTCATCACGCAGAAGGAGTTCGACTACCTGAACCGGGGACTTTCCCAGCGGGTGCGGGCGCTGAACTGCTTTCTGGCCGACGTGTATTCGGAACGGAAGATCGTAAAGGACGGCGTCATCCCGGCGGATTTCATCTATTCGTCCAAAGGGTATCTGCCCCAGTGCGAGGGCATCGCGCCGCCGAAGAAGATCTACAGCCATATCTCCGGCATCGATCTGGTGCAGGGGCGCGACGGCGACTGGTATATCCTGGAGGACAACCTCAGGATCCCGTCGGGAGCGTCCTATCCGATGATCGCCAGGGATCTGACACGGCAGGCGGCGCCGGAGGCGTTTACCCGCCGCCATGTGCTGGACAACCGCAATTACGCCTCCATGCTGCGCCAGACCATGGACTATGTGAACACCGGCGGCATCAACGTGGTGCTGACGCCGGGGCGCTACAACGCGGCGTTCTTTGAGCATTCCTATCTGGCGGAGCGTTCGGGAGCCGTCCTCTGTATGCCCCAGGATCTGGCGGTGGAGGACAACAGGCTCTACTACCGCAGCTATGAGGGAAAGAAAATGCAGGTGGGCGCGGTCTACCGGCGTATCTCCGACGAATATCTGGATCCCTTATGTTTCCTGCCGGAGTCGCTGATCGGCGTGCCGGGGCTGATGAACGTGTACGCCTCCGGCAATGTGGCCGTCATCAACGCGCCGGGCAACGGCGTGGCGGACGACAAGGGCATTTATTACTTCGTGCCCCATATGATCCGGTATTATCTGGGCGAGGAGGCGATCCTGAAAAACGCGCCAACCTATCTGGCGTTCTATGAGAAGGACCGTAGCTTTATCCTGGAGCATTTAAACCGGCTTGTGGTAAAGGACGTGTCGGAGGCCGGAGGTTACGGCGTGGTCTTCGGCAGCAATTTGAGCGCCGGGGAGCTTCAGAAGCTGGCGGACGCCATCAAGGCGGAGCCCAGGCGCTTCATCGCCCAGGAGGTTATCGATTTCGTGGATCTGATGATCGTGGATGGAAATGAGCAGGTGCCGCGGAAGGCGGATCTGCGCGCTTTCGTGCTGGCGGGAGAGGAGACGCGGGTGTGGCCCAGCGGGCTGACCAGGTTCTCGCGGAATCCGGATTCCTTTGTGGTGAATTCTTCGCAGGGAGGAGGTTTCAAGGACACATGGGTATTATCTCATTAGAGAGGGCTGACCATCTGT
>CANQGA010000229.1 GCA_947600145.1 uncultured Lachnospiraceae bacterium
TAGATCCCGCTCCGTCCGAAATTGACGGTGGAAATGTCCCACGCCACCCGCCGCAGCGTCCGGGAGCCGTCGGAATAAGTCAGGGTCGCCTTCACATCCGCAAGCGCCTCCGGCGAATCTGTCTCCACCGTTTCCGGCACGGATACGCCGCAGTTGTAAATCCGGCTCCAGTACTGTTTCATGCGGTTGTATAACTGCTCATTAATGTTCACAACGCTGCCGGTAACGGTCTCGCCGTCTTCCAGCGTAAATCTGTAAATAACAGCCTGCGACACAGTACTTCCGACATCATGGATTCTGCCTAATTCCTGCATAGAACCAGAAACATCAGTCTGTGATATAGAACCGAAATCTGCATTCTGAGAAACAGCTCTCCCGAATTCACAGCCTTCGCCGGATTTCAATTTCAACATAGCGCCGGAGATTTCCTGTCCTGCCTCAGACTCAGTTTCCTTCGCATCCAGCGGCGTCTCTTCCCGGAAGCTAATAAAATCCGCCGTCGTCCAGAAGAACATTTTCCCGGCCATCTCTTCATCCGGACTCCCGTCCTCATTGACGGAAACAGCCGCGATCCCGTACCTTCCTTCCCCGATAGAAAACACCCGCGGCTCCTTCACGCCCTTCGGATGGATCGTATCGTCCGTCCGGATCGTGCCCTGCGCAAACACGACGCCGTAATTCTGGTTCAGCGGCCGGAAATGAACGCCGTCCCCGCTTACGGCCAGATGGACGCTCTGCGCCAGGCCCGCAGGATATTCTCCCGGAACCGGCGCGCGCGTATAGACCATGACCGAAAATCCGGTATTCTCCTGGCTCATGCCTTATGCCTCTCCTTTCATGCGTTTCCCGGTCACATCGATGAGGAACTTCATAAACGGCCTCTCCGGCTCCGTCACCGGCGCCGCGCCGTTGCGGCCGAACACCATATCGCAGGGCGTCTCGTCCGTGTAGGGAAGCCACTCCGGCATCGGGGTTCCGTCCGCGTCCGGGCCGTTGGGATCGCCGGTCTTGATGAAATTGGCCCAGTAATTGCACATCTGCCTGGCCAGATCGTAATGCTTTCCCACGAAGGGCCGCCAGCATTTGGCCAGCGTCTCGAAGAAGAACCACAGATCCACCGAGTGGAAGGTCCCCGGATGGTCCCAGCCCGGGATCTCCCCGTCGAACCGGTAGTAATAATAATCATTGGCGCTTCCGAGCCGCTTCTTCTCCAGGAACAGGCTCTTGGCCGTGCATTCGATGCCCGCAGCCTTCGCGTAAAGTCCCGGCTGCTCAGCCCTGCGAGCCTCTTCAAATGCAAGAAATTCCCGCGCCCGCTCCCCGAAGGCCGCTTCCGCCTTCCGCTTCAGCTCCTCCTCCGACTCTGCCTGAAGGAAATTGGGGAACTCGTCGCTGGTGTTGCCGGCCATGATCGGAACGTCCGCGCATTTTCCCGCAAGGATCAGCGCGAGCGGCTCGCCGACACAGAACCGGCCGTCCTCCACCGTGAACATACGGCGGTGATCCCGGACATATTCGCTGTATTTATGTAAGATCTCGAAGGCGTCCAGCTTTCTGGCTTCCTCCAGAGTGGAAACGCCTAGGAACGCGAAGAAATCCTCTCCGTTCTTCTCCGCCGACGCAAGCGGCTCCGGCGTCCCGATCCCGCCTCCGCCGTAGGGGCTGCGGATCATCCCGCTCATGACCACCGCCTTCTGGAACAGTCCCTTATTGGCGGGGCACGCGATCTGGCTTAAGACGCTGCCGCCTCCCGCCGACTGGCCAGCGATCGTGATATTGCCCGGATCGCCGCCGAAGGCCGCGATGTTGCGGACCACCCACTTAAGGCCCGTCTGCTGATCCAGATTGCCGAAATTCGCCGGCGCGTCCGGCTGCTCAGCGGTGATCTGGGGATGGGCCAGGAAGCCGAATACATTGATCCGGTAGTTCACCGTCACCACGACCACGCCGCGCCTTGCCAGGCGCTCGCCGTCAAATTCCATCTCCGCGGGATACCCCCACTGCAGGCCGCCGCCGAAGAACCACACCAGAACCGGCTGCTTCTCATCCGCGCTCTTCGCGCCTGTCCAGACATTCAGGTACAGACAGTCCTCATCCATGGCAATATCCGGATCCACATGCCACTCCCGGCAGTAGATGTCCGTTCCCACACCGGGCCTGTCCTGCACGGAAATGGGCGCGAAGCGGTATGCGTCGCGGACTCCCTCCCAGTCGGCGCAGGGCTGGGGCGCTCTCCATCGGTTCTCCCCGACGGGCGGCGCGGCAAACGGCACGCCCTTAAACGCCGTGATCCGCGGGTCCGCGGCTTCGATTCCTCTTACCAGTCCGTTTTCTGTTTTCGCGATTCTGATCATGTCCTCCTGCCTCCATACACTTTTTTATCTAAAATATCATTCTTCCGTATCACCAAACTGTGCAGCCCGGCTGTCTCACCAAATACGATATCTTCCGCTCAGCGCCAGGAACGCGAAGAAATACAGGCAGTTATCGTAATACCGCCATTTTCCCTTCCGCATCGGCAGTTCCCAGAACCGCTCCACCCACATGCGGGCGATCCGGGCGCGTTCCGAAAGACCGCCGCTTCCATCCAGCCTCTCCGGCACCGCAAGCGCTCCCTGGGCGGCCGTGGCTGTGATCGCGATCGGATGCAGGGCCGCGTTCGGGATCGGCGTCCCGTCCACCTCATAGATGCAGAACGGTTCCGCCGCCCGCTCAACTCCGAGATAATGCTGGAGCCGCTCCGCCGCGGTCCATTGCCCCTCGTCGACACCCCACCATTCGCAGTCCAGCCCGATATTGGCAACGGTCCGGTAAGAATCGCTGAAGAACCAGTCGTGCCTGTCCTTCGTCCAGAGGGCCCGCTTCACCGGATTTCCGTCAAACTCCGCGTACTCCGCAGACATTCCGGTCACCGGATGGCAGGCGGCCGCCAGATATTTCCGGCTGGCCTGCGCCGCCTCCTTCCAGAAGGGCCGGTCCTCTTCATACGCCCACAGGGCGAACAGCTCGTAGAAATGCGGCAGGTGGTAGGACGGATCCGTAAACGGACTTCCCGGTACGAACAGGATCAGCTTGTTGTCCCGGTTCCACATCGCGTGCCCCGGCCGGCCGTCCTCTCCTTTGTGCAGGCACGCCCGCAGGATCTCCTTCGCCTCTCTCTCGTAATTGAAAATGCCATCGCCGCTGCCCCAGCGGTGGGCTGCGAAGAAGAGCGCCATCGCGAAAAACTCCTCGCCGTCCGGCGCCGGGCCATAGGAGTTCTTCTTTCCGTCCGGCGCGCACGACCAGGCAAAATACCCTTCATTCGGCCCTTCGTCCATCCACATATAAGTCCTGGCCCATTTCCAGATGCGGTCAAACTCTTCCTTCATGTCCAGCTGGACGCTCATCATCATTCCGTAGGACATGCCCTCGGTCCGGGCGTCCACATTTCCGGTGTCTTCGATATAAGCCATATCGTCCCCCACCGGGAAATAGACCCTGTCTTCCTCGTCATAGAAAAATGTGTTAACGGTCTCCCTAAGTCTCTTTGCGATCTCTGCCTCGCTTTTGCCGATCTCGGCAAATACGTTGCGGTACTCTTTCTTTAATTCTTCCATAATTACTCCTTCTCCGGCGCGGACAGTACCACCTCGCCGTCACGGATCTGAACGCGCACTTTGGAATCGTTCAGTTTCAGCTCATCCAGCATTTCCCGCGGGATCTGCACCCGTCCGGCCTTATCCAGGATCGCGTACTCCTCCTGGGTGTCCTCCCCCCGCCAGTCGATATCGCTTTCCTTCAAGCGCTCCGCATAGCTCTCCCGCAGGATGCGCTCGCTGCTGATCTTGCCGTCGCGGATCGCGACCACCCGCTTCACCTTCTTGGAAAGCGCCACGTCGTGGGTCACGATGAGCACCGTCTGTCCCTGGCTGTTCAGTTCCCGGAAGATATCGAAAATGTAATCCGCCGTCCGCGCGTCCACGCTGCCCGTCGGTTCATCCGCCAGCAGCAGCTTCGGCGAATTGGCCAGAGCGATCGCGATGGCCACCCGCTGCTGCTCGCCGCCGGATAAGGTGTTCATGCGGCTGTGCTTCTTGTCCGGCAGCCCCACCAGTTCCAACAGCTCCAATGCCCGGGCTTTCCGCTTCCCGGCGTGGGCGAACTGCATGGGCAGCATGATATTTTCCATGACGGACAGATACGGCACCAGGTTCCGGCCGTTGTTCTGCCACACGAAGCCCACGGTGTCACGCTTGTAGCGGGTCAGTTCTTTCGTGGTCATCGTAAACAGATTTTTGCCGTCCACCGCCAGTTTCCCGGCGCTGGGCCGGTCCAGCCCGCCGATCATGTTCAGGAACGTGGATTTGCCGCTGCCGCTGTTGCCGATGATGGCCGTCAGCTCGCCGGTCTCCACCGTGAGATCCAGCCCCTGCAGGGCCAGCACCTCGGTCTCCCTGGTCTTGTAGATCTTCACAAGACCATCCGCCTGTACCATCGGCTCAGACATGAAGGGCACCTCCCTCCCCTGCAGTTTCCTTCACCGTCACCCCGACCTGCCGTCCGTTCTCCAGTTCAATGATCATATCCCCGGCGTCCATCAGGCCCGTATCGTGGGTCGTCATGAGAATGGTAATGCCTTCTTTCCTGGTCAGTTCCCGCAGAAGCTGCGTGATATGCGCCGCCATCGCGCTGTCCAGCTCCGCCGTCGGCTCATCCGCCAGAAGGATCCGCGGC
>CANQGA010000230.1 GCA_947600145.1 uncultured Lachnospiraceae bacterium
CTGGGGTAAATCTACCGGGGGTACGTGTTTATATCTCTTATAATTTAACATGATTGGATCCTCCTTCTTGTGCGGCGCGGGGTATCAGATTTGCCCCCCGCATCTGTGATCGGTTTTGAGCCATGGGCTTCTCCGTGACGGGACAACAGCACACACGGCTTTGCTGCTATTTCTAACTAAATATACGAATACAATGCCAAATTCTCACACTAAGCCACACAGTCGGTAGATCACGCTATATTTTCTGATAATGTTCAACTTCACTTTGTTCACCGGGCCAGCCCCATCTTTCATCATTCCTTTCCGCGAATCAGCTGCTTTTCATAACTGTCTTTTATAGCGTTCCTTGATTATATCACAGGGGAAAATATCTGGCAAGATAAATTTTATCCATAAAACACAAAGAAGCCACCTGATGCGGTGACCTCTTTGATGCAGGGTTCGTTGCCGACGGTACTTTTCTCCGTACATAGCTTTTGGCTATTCCAATGATTATCTCCCGTACAAACGTACAGAAACGTAATTGGCATCTCCCAATCCCTGCATTTATAATAGTATATGCAAATAGGTTTGTCAACATGCATTTTTGTTTATGTACATTATTCATAAATGGAATCTCTATGGCATATACTTTACGCCAAAGCGATCTGGCTGTCCAATTCCGCCGTCATACCGAAAATACCTTAATGTCCCCCAAATATTAGGTCTGCTTTGATTTAACCCTGCGTGATCTCTTGCAAATGGATTCGGAACAAAATCCGCAAGTTGAAGTCCAGCGATATTATCATTTTTATCAGCAAAATCTAATCCCAAAAGTCTCGTTTCAGCAGTTGCTTTTGCCATATACATAGAACCCATTAATTTCATATGATAATATCTGTCACGGAGCTTTTCATTCCCAATCAATTCTCGGTACTCATAAATCACATTTCCTATACCGTCCTTGGTACACAAAAAATGACAATAGTTTTCCAATAAAAGCTGCATCGCCACTAAATACTGATCCTGTTTATTTCTTCCGGAACCCCCATAAAAGTACTTCAGATTTGCTTCACTGATACTACTTCCGATAATAGTAATGTCATTGAGTACAAATATCTTCTTCAATTCTCTGTAAAATCTTACTCTCTCTTCCTTCTTTCTAAATTTGGAATACTCTGGATATTTCTTTATATCCAGTCGTCCTTTTTCTGCTTCCAAAATTCTCATCTGATGGAGAATGATGTCTTGAGGATTGGGGAGTTCACTCCAAACAATATTTTTCAATTGTCTAATACCAGCCTCCAGCCTTGAACTATCATCTTTTTTTGCAATAACTCCTGCCATACAAAAATGATAGTTCTCTCCACCACCTATCGCTGGGTTAAAAATATGCGTTTCGCTTTCATCCAAGTACAGTGTATATTGCTCTCTCAAATCAACCTCCCACTTATCTACATCATGTATTCAATCGGCTGAGTCTCTCAGCCTGATCAGCAGCAATCAAGCTATCCAACAATTCCTGGATATCTCCGTCCATGATCGAGTCGATCCGGTACAGGGTCAGCTTGATCCGGTGGTCGGTGACGCGGCCCTGCGGGAAGTTGTAGGTGCGGATCTTCTCGGAGCGGTCGCCGGTGCCGATCTGGCTGCGGCGCTCTTCCGCCTCGGAATTCTGCCGTTTCTCCAGTTCCATATCGTAGAGCTTGGAGCGAAGCAGGCGGAACGCCTTCTCCTTGTTCTGCAGCTGGGATTTCTCCGTCTGGCTGTAGATCACGATACCGGTGGGAATATGGGTCAGGCGGACGGCGGAGTCGGTCGTGTTCACGCACTGGCCGCCGTTGCCGGACGCGCGCATCACGTCGATGCGGCAGTCCTTCATGTCGATCTGCACGTCCACCTCTTCCGCTTCAGGCATGACGGCCACCGTGGCCGTAGAGGTGTGGATGCGGCCGCCGCTCTCGGTCTCCGGCACACGCTGGACGCGGTGGACGCCGCTCTCGTATTTGAGTTTGGAATAAGCGCCCCTGCCGGTGATCATTGCCACCACTTCCTTGAAGCCGCCGATGCCGCTCTCGCTTAAGCTGACCATTTCCACCTTCCAGCGGTTGCGCTCGGCGTAATTGACATACATCCGATAGAGTTCCGCCGCGAAAAGCGCCGCCTCCTCGCCGCCGGCCCCGGCCCGGATCTCCAGGATAATGTTCTTGTCGTCGTTGGGGTCTTTGGGCAGAAGCAGGATCTTCAGCCTCTGCTCCAGTCCGGCGATGCGGTTCCGGGCGTCGGAGAGCTCCTCCTTGGCCAGCTCGCGCATTTCCTCGTCATTTTCCTCATCCAGGAGCGCCAGGCTGTCGGCCGCGTCCTGGTTGGCCTTCTTATATTCTTTATACGCATCCACCAGGGGAAGCAGATCCGCCTGTTCCTTCATCAGCTTTCGGAACCGGTTCTGGTCCTCGGTGACCGATGGGCTGTTCAGCTCCTGCATCAGCTCCTCATAGTGGATCAAAATGTCGTCTAAACGGTCAAACATGGTATTCCTCCTGTAATATGCGGCTGTGCCGCCAAAATTACGCTGTTACGCGCGCCGGCACCGGGCCGGCAGTCTCGCGCTTTCCGGCTGGCCATAGTCCGGCAGTCCCGCGCTTTCCGACGCCTTCTCGCTTCCGGCGCTTTCCGGCTGGCCACGGTCCGGCAATTCTAGCGAAACGCGCGCACCACGCGGTCCAGACCGGGAAGATCCTTAAATACCTCAATACCGGTAAATCCGGCCTCCGCCAGCAGCGCGCTCACCGCGGCCGCCTGATCGAAGCCGATCTCCAGATAGACCGCGCCGCCCGGGTTCAACCACTCCGGCGACTGCGCGGCGATCCGGCGGTAGAAAGCCAGCCCGTCCTCCGCGCCGTCCAGCGCCATGCGGGGCTCGTGATCGCGCACCTCCGGCTGAAGAGTGCCGATCACGGACGACGGAATGTATGGCGGGTTGGAAACAATAATATCATAGCGGCTGCCTTTCGGAAGCGCCGAGAACAGATCCCCCCGGTACAGGCGGAAATGTCTGCGGGGGGCAGACGCGGCCGGTTCGCGGGGCGCGTTCCGCTCCATCTCCGGAAGCTGTGCCTGTGCATCGCGCCTCATCTCCGGCAGCATCGTCTCCACATCGCGCTCCATCTCCGGCAGCAGCGTCTCCGCGTTCCGCTCCGCCACCGCAAGTGCTTCCGCCGACAGATCCGCGGCCGTCACATCCGTGTAGCCGCCTTTCACCGCAAGACTTATCGCGATGCAGCCGGATCCGGTACACAGATCGAGCACCTTCTTCGACGCGTCCTTCTGCTCCGCGAGCACCAGTTCCACCAGCGTCTCCGTGTCCTGGCGCGGGATCAGCACATGCTCATTCACCTGAAATGCCAGGCCCATGAACTCCTGCTGCCCCAGGATCTGCTGCAGAGGGATCCGCGCGGCGCGCCGCGCGATCATCTCACGATACCGCGCTGCCCGGCCGGTTCTCCCAGCTGTATCCGCGCTCATATCGGCGCAGCCCGCGGCCGGACTTCCTGCCCCGCATGCCTCCGCCTCACCCGCGGCCGGCCGCATGCGTTCCAGCAGATAATGGGTCTCGTCCAGCCCGAAGGCCTCCAGAAGAAGTCTGTGGGCGTCCAGACGCGCTTCTTCGACGCCGGCCCGGGCCAGTTCATCCGCGCCCTCCGTCTCCAGCCGAAGCAGCGTCACCGCCCCGCCGCGGGAGCTCTGCGGCGCATGCGTCTCTCCGCCGGAGCGGCGCGGCGTCCTCACTCCCCCGTCCACCCGAAATTCTCCTTCAGGTATCCGCGCCAGTCGAAGACCGCCTCCACAGCGGCGATCGCCACCTCGATCATGCTGTCGTCCGGCTCCTTCGTCGTCATATTCTGCATCCAGAGTCCCGGTTTACTCAGGAAATTCACCACGCAGTTGTCGCTCCGCCCGGCCAGCCGCAAAAACTCATAGGAGATCCCCGCGATCACCGGGATCAGCACGATCCGGCTGACCACGCGCATCAGGAACCCGTCCACCCGCACCAGCATCAGCACGACAATGCTGATCAGCATGACGATGATCAGGAAGCTGGTGCCGCAGCGCTTATGCTGCTTGGAGCTGGCGCGCACATTTTCCACGTTCAGCTCCATGCCGTGCTCGATGCAGTTGATGCATTTATGCTCGGCCCCATGGTACATATACGTGCGGCGGATGTCCTCCATATTCGAGATCAGTTTGATATAAATGATAAAGATCGCCAGCCGAAGCACTCCCTCGAAAAACGCCATCAGCGTATCCGACGGCACGACCGGCGCGAGAAGCCGGCTGAGGCCCAGCGGCAGCACCATGAAGATCAGCACCGCCGCGATCACGGAAAATACCATCACCGCCGACATCAGATACTTCTCCAGCTTCTCCCCGAACACCTTATCCAGCCATCTCTCGAACCGGTTGGGTTCCTCCTCCGTCTCGTCGTCCGCGTAAAAATCGGCGGACAGCGTCAGCGTCCGCATCCCCAGGATCAGGGAATCCGCGAAATTAAATATCCCCCGGACAAACGGCAGGGAGAACAGCTTCACCTTCTCGGTGATGCTGACATAGGTGTTCTTCACCACCTCGATCTCACCGTCGGGTTTGCGCACCGCCACCGCGTAATCGTCTTTATTCTTCATCATGATTCCTTCAATGACGGCCTGGCCGCCGATTCCGGAATATTTCATT
>CANQGA010000231.1 GCA_947600145.1 uncultured Lachnospiraceae bacterium
AATGAGCCGGACTGGAAGGACAAAGTCCTCTATTTCGGCCCCATGGGCTGCCGCACCGGCTTCTATCTGCTGCTGGCCGGCGACTATGAGCCGAAGGATATCGTGACGCTCATCGAGGAGATGTTCCTCTTCATCAGCGGCTATGAAGGCCCGGTTCCCGGCGCGGCCGCCCGCGACTGCGGCAACTACCTGGATATGAACCTTCCGATGGCGCAGTACTGCGCAAAAAAATTCCTCCGCGAAGTCATGAACGACCTCACAGAGGAACGGCTGCATTATCCGGAATAGATCTTATCTGCCCCAAATCTTATCTGCCCCGGGCGGCCGGCAATACTCTTCAGCCTGCCCGGCTCCCTTACGCGCCCGCGGCCGCAGTCTCCTGCTGCGTCCCGCCGGCGCCGGTTCCCGTGGGCTTGCTTTCCGCATCTATGTAGATCCAGTTGATCTTATATTCCTTCCCGACCACATCTCCGATGTTATCGACGTAATCCTCCAGGAGCGTCTGGGCCCGCTGCTGCGCTTTGGACAGCAGCGCCTTGTCGCCCGCGGCGGCCTCCTCCAGCTTCTTCTGGGCGGCAGCGAACGCGGCGTTTTCGTCCTCCGCCGTGATATCCGCCGATCTTTTGTCTACGATGTAGGAATCTTCCGTCAGGGAAGAGGAATCCACCTTGCAGCTGAGCACCTTCGCCTGCGGCAGCGTGATCGTGATCTCATCGCCGTTTGATTCGATCTTCACCGCCGATACATCGATGCCGAACCGCACGACGCCGCTGTATTCGATCCAGAAATGTTTGTCCTTCTTCCAGAGCCAGAAGCCCTCCGCGTCTTCCTCTCTGTATTTCGCCACATTATGGTAATAGCAGTCCATCACAGCCAGCTCGCAGATCGCCTTCATCTGGGCTTCCTGGGGCCTGATGGAGAGTTCCGGCTCCGGCTCTTCCGTCTTCCCGCAGGCCGCGCAGAGGACCGTCATGGAAAACGCCAGTAATAACGCTGTCATCCGTTTCATTTCCACGCCTCCTCTACTCGATCTCGACGGTATAGCCCAGCGGCTCGACCACCGGCCGCACCAGCGCCGTGACTATATTCTCCGCGTTCTGTTCCGCCAGCTCGAAGATCTTCTTCTGCCCGGCGCTCTCGTTCTTCACGTCCTCCTCGCAGGCCCTGTACGCCTCCATGGACACGGACGCGGTGTTCGCCTTGTCATTCAGGAAAATGTAATCCAGCGACGCGATGTCCACCTCGATGTCCGTGATGTCCACCTCCGGGATCGTCAGACGGATGATCATCCCCCTGTCATCCTTATCGATCCCGATCTCGCTGAAATCGATGCCCACATTGACCTTCGCCTCGTAGGACACGTAATAATCCGTCTCCTCCGGCTTCTCCTCATTCATCACCTGTGCGACGCCGTTATAGACCGCCGTGAACGTGGACAGCTCGCTGACATTGATGATCTCCTTCAGCTGAGACTCCGTGACGATCTCCGGCTCGCTCTTTTTATTATTTGATTTCTCCTCCCGGAAATAAAGCAGCGCCCCTGCCGCAAGGATCAGGAGGAATCCGATGATCAGCGCCAACCGCCCCCTATGTCTTTTGCCCGGTTTTTCTCTGTCTGTTTTCCTTTTCATAGGCCCGTTCTCCTTCACTCCGAGGGATTTATCTCCGCCGCGGGCACGCGGCCGCTGCTTCCATTATGCGGCAAAATGCTCCAAAATTCAACTGTAAGTTCAAATTCTGTTTTTGACCGCAGAAAAGCCGCCGGCAAAAGCTCTCTCCTGCCGACGGCTTTTATATAACACTCCCCCACTGAATGAACAGCGGCTTTGGCGTGCCTCAGAGAACAGCATTTTCCCCCGAAACGCTGTTCCCTGAAGAGTTATGACATCGTTACACCTCGAAGATCAGATCGCCGTAGCTCGGGAACGGCCACAGCTCCTTATCCACGATCATCTCCAGCTTATCCGCCGGCGCGCGCAGGGCCGCCATGGCCGGAACCACTTTGTCATGATAGGCGCGGGCGCAGGCGCAGGCGTCGGAGACCGCCAGACTCTCCTCGGTGATCGACTGCAGATCGGACAGCGCCGTTTTCATCTCGCTCAGCAGATCGGAGGTCTCGGTCAGAAGCTCAGTCTGAACGCTCACATCCGCGTCCGGGCAGGCCGATCTCACCTTGTTGATGGAATCCGCAAGCGTCCCTGTATACCGGATCACCGCCGGGATGATCTGCTTGCCTGCCATATCGATCATGGTGCGGGCCTCGATGTTGATGGCCTTGGCGTAGGCCTCGTACTCCACCTCCACGCGGGACTCCAGCTCCGCCTTCGTGAACACTCCGAAGGTCTCGTAAAGCTTCACGGCCTTGTCGGTGACCAGGCTGGGGATCGCGTCCACCATGGAGCGGATGTTGGGCAGGCCGCGCTTTTCGGCCTCCGCGATCCACTCGTCGGAGTAACCGTTTCCGTTGAAAATGATCCGCTGATGGTCAGACAGCAGCTTTTTGATCATGTCATGGACGGCCATATCGAAATCTTCCGCCTTCTCCAGCTCGTCGGCCGCCTCCTTGAACGCCTCGGCCACGATGGTGTTCAGCACCACATTGGCGGGAGCGATGGAATCGGAGGAGCCCACCATACGGAACTCGAATTTATTGCCGGTGAACGCGAACGGCGACGTGCGATTGCGGTCGGTGGCGTCCTTGTCCAGATCCGGCAGCGTGGCGACGCCGGTAGACAGCTTGCCGCCGCTCTTGGAATGGGTGGCCGCGCCGGTATCGCACAGCTGATTGATCACGTCCTCCAGCTGCTCGCCCACGAAGATGGAAATGATCGCGGGCGGAGCCTCGTTGGCGCCCAGACGGTGATCGTTGCCCACGTCGGAGGCCGCCTCGCGCAGCAGATCCGCGTGGGTGTCGATGGCTTTCATGATGCAGCCCAGCACCAGCAGGAACTGGATGTTCTCATGGGGCGTGTCGCCGGGGTTCAGCATGTTGATGCCGTCGTTGGTGGTCAGGGACCAGTTGTTGTGCTTGCCGGAACCGTTGACGCCGGCGAAGGGCTTCTCATGAAGCAGGCAGGTCAGGCCGTGGCGGCCGGCCACCTTCTTAAGCGTCTCCATGACGATCTGGTTGTGGTCCACAGCCAGGTTGGCCTGATCGTAGATCGGGGCCAGCTCATGCTGCGCCGGAGCCACTTCATTGTGCTGGGTCTTGGCGGTGACGCCCAGTTTCCACAGCTCCTGATTGACTTCGTTCATATAGGAACCGATCCGCTCACGGATCGCTCCGAAGTAATGATCCTCCAGCTCCTGGCCCTTGGGCGGCATGGCGCCGAACAGGGTCCGGCCGGCGTAGATCAGGTCTTTTCTCTGCAGATATTTGGCGCGGTCCACGATGAAATACTCCTGCTCCGGACCGACCGACGGAACCACGCGCTTAGAGGTGGTGTTGCCGAACAGCTTAAGGATACGCAGCGCCTGGGTATCGATGGCCTGCATCGAACGCAGCAGCGGCGTCTTCTGGTCCAGGGCCTCGCCCTTGTAGGAACAGAAGGCGGTGGGAATGCACAGCGTCACGCCGGCAGCGTCCTCACGCAGAAACGCCGGCGAGGTGCAGTCCCAGGCCGTGTAGCCTCTGGCCTCAAAGGTGGCGCGCAGGCCGCCTGACGGGAAGGACGACGCGTCCGGCTCGCCCTTGATGAGCTCCTTGCCGGAAAACTCCATGATCACCTTGCCCTCCGCGTCGGGAGCAGAAATAAAGGAGTCGTGCTTCTCCGCCGTGGTTCCGGTCAGCGGCTGGAACCAGTGGGTGTAATGGGTCGCGCCCCGCTCGATCGCCCAGTCCTTCATAGCGTGGGCCACCACGTCCGCGATGGACGGATCCAGTTCCGTGCCGTCCTCGATCGTCCTCTTCAGCTTCTTAAAGACGCTCTTGGGAAGACGTTCCTTCATGACGGTCTCATTGAACACGTTCTTACCGAAGATCTCCGCAACATTTACTACTTCGCTCATAGATTTTCCATCCTCTCCTTTTCCGCTCCGCCCGGCGGCAGCCGCATTTATAAGCGCTTCCCGGCTTCACGAAGCGATGATTTTAAATCTCTTCTGTCCCGCGCGGCACGGCGTCTCCGCAAATTCGGCGCGTCATCTCCGCAAACACAACACGGCGTCTCCGCAAATTCGACGCGTCATCTCCGCAGACTCAAAGCGGCGTTTCCGCAAGTATGACGCGGCTTCCCCCGCGGCCCCATGGGACAAAAGAAGGCGTCCTCCCCATCACAGGGAGAACGCCGTCGTTCCTCACTTCAATAAGATACTCCCTTTTTCGGGAAAATGCAAGCACTTTTTCATAAAAGTTTTTGCGCAGGAGTTTTTCAGACATTCTCAGGCCTTGCCCACGGATCCGAACAGCTCCATCTTCTCCTTGACGGTCTCCTTGATGGCGGCAGCGCCGGGAGCCAGAAGCTTTCTCGGGTCGTAGCCCTTGCCCTGCTCGTCCTTGCCCTCTTCGATATACTTGCGGGTCGCGGCCGCGAAGGACAGCTGGCACTCGGTGTTCACGTTGATCTTCGCCACGCCCAGGTCGATGGCTTTGCGGATCATGTCGGCCGGGATGCCGGTGCCGCCGTGAAGAACCAGAGGCATATCGCCGGTCTTCGCCTTGATGGCGGCCAGGGT
>CANQGA010000232.1 GCA_947600145.1 uncultured Lachnospiraceae bacterium
CCCTCCGCCTCGTCCAGGTTTTGAATGCCGCCGATGGCGTCCACCAGCCCGGCCAGAAAAACCAGCGGGCAGACGATCAGAAACATAACCGGTGTCAGCTGCATCCCGCACCTCTAGTTGAACGGATCCAGCGCTCCCCGGATCGCCGCCAGCAGATCGCCGAACTCCTCGAACGCCTGCAGATCCGGATTGTCCGCAATGATCTTCTCCGTGCTCTTAAAGAGGAACCCTGCCCTGCTGGCCCGGATCATGCCCAGATCATTATAGCTGTCGCCGGCCGCGATGGTCTCGTAGCCGATGGACTGAAGCGCCTTCACGGTGGACAGCTTCGACTGCTCCACACGCATCTTAAAGCCGGTCACCTCGCCGCTTTCCGCCACCTCAAGCGTATTGCAGAAAATAGTGGGCCAGCCCAGCTTTTTCATTAGCGGCTTGGCAAACTGCGTAAACGTGTCGCTTAAAATGACCACCTGGGTCATCGTCCGCAGCTCGTCTAAAAATTCCTTCGCGCCGGGCATCGGATCGATCGCGGCGATCACATCCTGGATCTCCTTAAGCCCCAGGCCGTGCTCCTTTAAGATCCCCAGCCTCCATCTCATCAGCTTGTCATAATCCGGCTCGTCCCGGGTCGTCCGCGAAAGCTCCGGGATCCCGCTGGCCTTCGAAAACGCGATCCAGATCTCCGGTACCAGTACGCCTTCCATATCCAAACATACAATATTCATACTAAGTTTCTCTCCTTTTTATTTTCCTGCTGACTGATGCGGACAGAACGCCGCCGCTTTGTTCTCGGGGAGATCCGTCCGCCGCTTTCATGCCGGCATTTTCTCCGCAGCGCCGTCAATGCATCTCGCTACCGTGTTAAAGTGCGCCGGCAAAATAACGTCCGGGGACTTTCCGCATTTTCTTCCGCGGCGCGCGGAAAACCCCCGGATGTGAATCTCCTCGGCATTCTCACTTTTTCGGCACCAGCACCGTCTTCCCGCCCATATACGGCTGAAGGACCGCCGGAATCTTCACGCTGCCGTCCGCCTGCAGGTTATTCTCCAGGAAAGCGATCAGCATACGCGGCGGAGCCACCACCGTGTTGTTCAGCGTGTGGGCGAAATATCTGCCGTTCTCGCCCTCTACGCGGATGCGGAGACGTCTGGCCTGGGCGTCGCCCAGATTCGAGCAGGAACCGACCTCAAAATACTTCTTCTGCCGCGGGCTCCACGCCTCCACGTCGCAGGATTTCACCTTCAGATCCGCCAGATCGCCGGAGCAGCACTCCAGCGTCCGCACCGGGATATCCATGGAGCGGAACAGATCCACCGTGTTCTGCCACAGCCTGTCATACCACATCGGCGACTCTTCGGGCCTGCAGACCACGATCATCTCCTGCTTCTCAAACTGATGGATGCGGTACACGCCTCTCTCCTCGATGCCGTGGGCGCCCTTCTCCTTGCGGAAACAGGGAGAATAGCTGGTCATCGTCTTCGGCAGCTCGCTCTCCGGCGTGACCGTGTCGATGAACTTGCCGATCATCGAGTGCTCGCTGGTTCCGATCAGATACAGATCCTCGCCTTCGATCTTATACATCATGGCGTCCATCTCCGCGAAGGACATCACGCCGGTCACCACATTGCTGCGGATCATGAACGGCGGCACGCAGTAGGTGAAGCCCCGGTCGATCATGAAATCGCGGGCATAGGCGATCACCGCCGAATGAAGCCTGGCAATGTCCCCCATCAGGTAGTAGAAGCCGTTGCCGGCCACGCGTCCCGCCGCGTCCAGATCGATGCCGTCGAAGGTCTTCATGATATCCGTATGGTACGGGATCTCAAAATCCGGCACCACCGGCTCGCCGAATCTCTGAAGCTCCACGTTCTCACTGTCGTCCCTGCCGATGGGCACGCTGGGATCGATGATATTGGGGATCGTCATCATGATCTTCGTGATCCGCTCCTCGTAAGTCCCCTGGTCCTTCTCAAGCTGGGCCAGACGCTCCGCGTTGGCGGTGACCTGCGCCTTCACAGCCTCGGCCTCCTCCTTCTTCCCCTGGGCCATCAGCTGGCCGATCTGCTTGGACAGCTTGTTGCGGGCCGCGCGCAGGTTGTCCCCCTCGGCCTTGGCCGCCCGGTTCTTCGCGTCGAGATCGATCACCTCGTCCACCAGCGGAAGCTTCTCGTCCTGAAATTTATTCCGGATATTCTGCTTTACGATCTCCGGATTCTCTCTCACAAATCTAAGGTCTAACATGATCTTCCTCCTGAATATGCGTCTGCGGGAACGCGTCTGCGCGCATTTCCGCCTATCATCTTCTTACTCAGCACAGTATACCTCAAACTTCGGAAAAAGAAAACCCCCAATTTCATGGACTTTACGCGCCGGATGTGGTATAATTTTAGGAAATTTCAAACAATTTCTCTAAGGAGGGATGTTCACATGAAATACGCGATCGACGAAAAAGGCTACGTTTCTATCGGCGGCTTCGGCCAGAATCTGCGGATCCGCGGCACCGACCCGGCTCTCCCGGTGATCCTGTTCATCCACGGCGGTCCCGGCGTCTGCGACCGCCACTGGGTCTTAAAGGACCAGTCCGCCCTGGCGCAGCACATGACCATGGTCTGCTGGGACCAGCGCGGCGCGGGCTTAAGCTATTTCCGCAAACAGCCGGAGGAGGACATGACCCTGGACCGGATGATCGAGGACGCCCACGAGGTCATCTGCTATCTGAAACGGCGCTTTCACAAGAAGAAGATCTATATCGTCGGCCACTCCTGGGGTTCCCTTCTGGGATCGCTCACCGCGAAGCGCTATCCGCAGGATGTGGCGGCCTACATCGGCATGGGCCAGTTTGTGGACGGCGATGAGAATGAGACGCTCTCCTATCAGTTTGTCCTGGACGAAGCCACGAAGCGGAACGACACGAAGGCCCTCAAAGAACTGGAGCGGATCGGCTGGCCAAAGAAAGGCCGCTACGCCAGCATGGACGACATGATGGTCCAGCGCAACCTGATGAGCAAATACGGCGGCGAGGAGCACGGCAAGAGCGACGGCATCATTGAGTCTGTCCTGATCCCGATCCTGAAATCGCCGGAGTACAGCCTTTTCGACCTGTGGCGCTACTACAAGGGCGCGTTCTTCAGCCTGCGGACCCTGTGGGACGAGATCGTGGCCTGTAATTTAAATGAAATGATCCCGGACATCGACGTCCCGGTCTATCTGACCGAAGGCCGCCACGACCAGAACTGCCCGCCTTCCATCGCCGAGAAATGGTTTGCAACCCTCAAGGCGCCCCGCAAGGAGTGGATCTGGTTCGAGGATTCCGGCCACTCTCCGATCAAGGAGACGCCGGAGGAATGGAGAAAGACGGTCGAGCGCATCGTAGCGCAGGAAGAAGCGATCTGCCCGACGGCAAGATAACAGGCTTGCGGCACTTTACAAGTGAAATCGTTCCATCAATGCAATTCCGTGCCGTCGGCGTATCATACAAAAGGCAGATTCATCCGCATCGAAATACAAAAAAGATTCCCTAAGCCGCATGCCGGGAATCACAGAAAGGACACGACTATGGAAAAGAACAGTTCAAAGAAGCGCGGGCATAACACCATCCCGCGCAAAACCGCCTACTTAAACGGCATCCTGCTGTCCGGCCATGAAGACATGGCGCCGGTCACCGGCATGACCCTGATCACCGACGGCGAGAAGATCGCCGCGATCCAGCCGGCGGACCAGCCCCTTCCGGCCCACTGCCGCGAGGTCGACCTGAACGGCAGATACCTGATGCCCGGCCTGATCAACATGCACGTCCACATCCCGTCCGGCGGAAAGCCGTCGAAGAAGCCCATGGACGCGCGCAAGACCGTAAAGCTTGTAACGGCCAACCGCCTGACCCGTAAGGTTCTGGAAAAAATGTACCGCGATTACGCGAAGACGGAACTCTTAAGCGGCGTGACCACGATCCGCACCGTAGGCGGCGTGGAAGCCTACGACACCTGGCTGCGGGATGAGATCGCCGCGGGCCGCGGCGTAGGTCCCACGATCCTGGCCGGCAACATGGCGGTCTCCGTTCCCGGCGGCCACATGGCCGGTTCCCTGGCCTACGAGGCCACCTCCGCTGAGGAAGCCGCCGCGTATGTCAGGAAGATCGCCGAAGACAGGCCTGACCTGATCAAGCTGATGATCACCGGAGGCGTCCTGGACGCCACGGAGATGGGCGAGCCCGGCGTGCTCCGCATGCCCCCGGAATATGTGAAGGCCGCCTGCGACGAGGCCCACCGCCTCGGCCTGCCGGTCGCCGCCCATGTGGAAAGCCCGGAAGGCGTCCGCGTGGCTCTCGCCAATGGCGTCGATACCATCGAGCACGGCGCGCAGCCGGACGAGGAGATCCTGCGGCTCTTCAAAGAAAGAAATGCCGCCATCGTCACCACGCTGTCCCCGGCGCTGCCCTACGCGCTGTTCGACCGCTCGGTCAGCCACTGTACGGAGATGGCCCAGTATAACGGCAAGATCGTCTTCGATGGTATCGTCGCCTGCTGCAGGGCCTGTCTGGAACATGATATCCCCGTGGGCCTGGGCACCGACACCGGCTGTCCGTTCATCACCCACTACGATATGTGGCGGGAACTGGTCTATTTCAGCCGCTACTGCGGCGTGACGCCTGCGTTCGCCCTCTACAGCGC
>CANQGA010000233.1 GCA_947600145.1 uncultured Lachnospiraceae bacterium
TTCCTGGAAGCGGCGTCGTCGGTCAGGTCGATCTTCGCGTCCAGAACCTCATTGACACGCTTCACGGACGCCATGGCGCGGGCGCCGTTTAAGAAGATCATCGAAAGCATCATTAAGGACGACAGGATCTGTACGATATAGGTGGTAAACGCGGTCAGATCGCCGACGGCCATGCTGCCCGCGATGATCTGGTTGCCGCCGAACCACACGACCAGGATCGTCGTGACGTTCATGGCCAGCATCATGACCGGCATCGTCGTGATGACGATGTTCATGGCCTTTAAGCTGTGCTGCTTCAGATCCAGGTTCATGTCGTAGAACCGCTTGTTTTCGAAGTCCTCGCGCACGAAAGACTTGATCACGCGCACATTGGTCAGCGCCTCCTGGATCCCCGAGTTGAGGCGGTCGATCTTCTGCTGCATGACGCCGAACAGCGGGTACGCCTTGATCATCAGGAAGGCGATGGCCCCCGCCAACAGCGGGATCACGATCAGGACGATCACCGCCAGGCTGGCGTTCATCGAGAGCGCCATGATCAGCGCGCCCACGAACATGCCGGGCGAACGGAAGGCCATCCGCAGGCACATCATGACCACCATCTGGATCTGGGTCAGGTCGTTGGTCAGCCTGGTCACCAGGGAACCGGTGCTGAACTGGTCGATATTATTGAAGGAAAATTCCTGCACCTTGGCGAATAAGTCCCGGCGCAGGTCGGCGGTAAAGCAGGTGGACGCCTTGGTCGAGAAATAGGCTCCGCCCACGCCGCCGATGATCATGACGCAAGCCATCAGGATCATCACAAAACCGATCTCTATGATGTAGGCCACGTCGTGGTTGGCGATACCGTTATTGATGATCAGGGACATGAGCTTGGGCAGAGCGATCTCGCCCACCACCTCCGAGAGCATCAGAACCGGCGACAGGATGAACGCCGCCAGGTACGGCATGATATACTTCTTGTAGCGTTTCAATGGGAAATGTCCTCACTTTCTATGTTTGTTGCTGCGTGCCTGCACGCCCCGCCGAAGCCTTCGCCCAGCTCCAGCCGCGCCAGATTCTCCATGATCCGGTCGAAATAGCCGCCCATGGCCGAAAACTCCTCTTCCGTAAAGCCCGAAAACATGGCCTTCTCCACTTCCGAGAAGATCCTGCGGCTGTCCTTTACGACCTGCTGTCCTTTCTCCGTAACCGTGATCTGGTTGAACCGGTTGTCCCGCTCGTCCACCGTGCGGCTGATGTAGCCGCCCTTCTCCAGCTTCTTAAGCGTCACGGCGATGGTCGCCGATGTGACGTCGTTCATCCGCGCCAGTTCCTTCTGGGAAATGTTCGGATGGTCGTGGATACACATCAGCACCCTGTGCTGGCTCCGGTACACGCCCGTGGAATTCAACCGTTTCTCCAGAACGCACCGGTGCTTGCGGGCGATCCGCATGTACTGGTTCAGAAGCCTGCCTTCCGGCGTATCGTGCCGCGGCTTCCTGCAATTACTCAAGATCTCACCTCCGTATTCAGCCGCCGGTCCTGCCCTTAATGGTCCTGCTCTTGCGGCGCACCCGCCGCGCAAAACAGCATCCCGCCCGAAAAGCTTCTTTCTTCCAGGCGGCATCTCTCCCGCTCCTGGGGCATAGGCCCGGCGTAATTAGATGGCTGATAGTTAGTTAATTAACCGTTTGTTAGTATACTATCCGGTTTCCGGAAATGCAAGGAGTTTATAGAAATTTTATGACTTTTCATTTTCACGGAAATGTGCTATGATAGAATCACCTTCTGGAGCTTCTTAATTGTGTGTTTCATATGGCATTTCGCCAGAAATTCCACGAGGTAAAAAACAGTAGCTAACTTGTAATGAATGTATTATAATTAAGAAAGGGGAATGGAATGGCATGCCGCGGGTGCAAAAAATCTATCTGAAAATTATGAAAGGCCAGTCGGATAACAATATCGATTTCGATGATCTTCGCTATCTCCTGATATATCTCGGGTTTCGAGAGAGAATAAAAGGAGATCACCACTTCTTCAGCAAAACAGGCATTACAGAACGAGTGAACATCCAACCGCTTGGAAATAAAGCCAAAAGCTACCAAGTCAGACAAATTCGAGAGATTATTTTCAAATATAATATGGAGGTATTTTATGACTGACTATAAATACCAGATGATCGTAACCTGGAGTGATGAAGACAACGTCTATATCGTATCCGTTCCGGATCTCCCCGGATGTATGGCTGACGGACATACCGTAACCGAAGCCGTAGAAAACGCCCGAATTATGATCAAAGAATGGATCGATTATGCCATCGAAGACGGAATTCCGATACCTGCTCCGAAAACAATTGCAAAATAATGATAATTGCGCCAACATCAAAAACAACCGCCCGAAGGCTTGACTGAAATGTTCACATTTCGGAATATAATCCATTTCAAACGGTCTAATATTCCGATTTCGGAACATAAATTGACTTTTTGCATATTATGTGCTAAAATCAGAATACTATTTGATGGAGGTGAACATTTTGGTTGAAAGAAAAGAATACCTGGATCGTCTGATTCAATGGAAGGATGAACAGGTCATCAAAGTTGTCACCGGTATCAGGCGCTGTGGAAAATCCACCTTGCTGCTTCAGTATCAGACATGGCTTAAGGCAAACGGTATCCCCAAAGAACAGATCGTTTCTATTAATTTTGAAGAACTGGAATATGAAGAACTGCATGACTACCGAAAACTGTACTTCTATCTCAAGGAGCATCTGTGCGAGGGAAAAAAGACCTACATCTTCCTGGATGAAATTCAAAAGGTTCCATCCTTTGAGAAGGTCGTAGACAGTCTGTATGTCAAGCCGGATGTAGACATCTGCATCACCGGCTCCAACGCCTGCATGCTTTCCGGAGATCTTGCCACACTGTTGACCGGACGCTATGTGGAAATTAAGATGCTGCCCCTATCCTTCAAAGAATTCCTGGAGATCACCGATATGGATGCGGATCGCGGTCTTTCGGAATATATGCGTGACGGTGGACTCCCGTATATTGCCGTTATGAACCGAACTCCGGAAAAGGTAGAAATCTACCTAGAAGGTATTTACAATACCGTTATCGTAAAGGACATTGAAGATCGGCAGGCCAGGAAGAAATCGGATCCGGATCAAAGAAAAATCACAGATATTCTCCTGCTGAAAACCATAGCCAAATATCTGGCCAGTATAGCCGGGAATCCGGTTTCCATCCGAAGCATTACCGACTATCTGACCTCAAACGGAAGAAATATCTCACCTAACACGGTGGGCGATTATGTAGAGGCTCTCACAGAATCCTTTATTTTCTATCCTGCAGAGCGTTTTGACGTTGTGGGAAAACAGCTTCTGAAATCGAATCGAAAGCTGTATATTGTAGATCTTGGCTTACGGAACCATATCCTGCCGCGCAGTCAGTACGATTTAGGTTTTTCGCTGGAGAACATTGTTTATTTTGAGCTTCTGCGCCGAAATTACCGCGTCATGATCGGGAAGGTTGGCAATACGGAAGTGGATTTCGTTGCAGAAAAGCAGGGAACCTATACCTATTTTCAGGTTACAGCAGATATGACGGCGAAAGAAACCTTCGACCGCGAACTTAAGTCCCTCACAAATATCCGGGATAACTATGAAAAAATCATCTTGACCGGCGATCGGCTCACTGTAGGAAATTACAACGGCATTCAGATCAAAAACCTGTCTGACTGGCTGTTAGGAAAATAGAATCCGACCGCACTGCAGCTCATCCTCATGATCGACAGAAAACAGATCGTCGATCCGGACGCCGAAAAAGTCCGCAATTTCGGCATCAGGGTGATGTCTGGCATGGTCGTTCCAGTCTCCCATTTACTGACCGCCTGAAATGAAATGTCTAAATATTCAGCTACCTCCTCCTGCGTCACGTTCCTGTCTGTCCGCAGCTTTTTGATCGTGCCTCCGATGTCCATATTCATCTTCGATTCCTCCAATATTTTTTGTTTCTTTTCTCTGTATCAGCTGATAAACAGATCATATATTACATGGCGCACGATTTCAATAACTGTGCGTTTTAACGAACTCAACCGGTAAGCGAGTCCGTTTCATGCAAATACCGCAGGAAGCGGTAACCGCCGCTGGAGGATCGGCCGCATACGGCAGATTTCTACCAGGTATGCAGATGAGGGCTGCCGCAAACCATATCCCTGTCTTACGGCAGCCCCATCTCAGACTCTATTCACTAATTTCCGGTCATTACGCTCCGATCGCTATGCCGGAATCATTCTGTCCCGGGCATTCAGTTTCGGACATTCAGTTCCAAACATTCCTCTCCGGTCACCCATAAATCCCTTCGATCACATACTCTCCCGCCGTAAGCACTCCGTCCGGCGCAGCAGCCGCCGCGTTCTTTCCGTTGACCGTCACATCCGTCCACTTCGGATCCAGGCCCAGCTCCGCCCCGCAGCCAAACGGCACGCTCAAATGGCACACCGCCTTATCGCCGTCCCATTTCCAGTCCGCCCTGTACTCTCCGGCAACCGTATCAAAGGACGCCTCCGCGAATGTAAGCCGCTGGTCCGGCTGCGGCGCGTAGAGGATCTTGCGCGGTCCGCTTCCGTCCGCCTTGATCTGCAGGCCGCAGACCCGGCCGTAGATCCACTCCACGATGGAAC
>CANQGA010000234.1 GCA_947600145.1 uncultured Lachnospiraceae bacterium
CAGAATCCTCAGTAACCATCTATGATGCTAAAATAATCTGCAGATCGGCTTCTCCTTTAGTTTGAAGAACAACAGCATTGGCATCTCCGCTGTGATCTTTCTGATCATGTTCCTGATGCGCGTGACCAATCCAATGGTCTTCATCGGATTGTATGTCCTGCAGGGCATGGGTATGGGTCTTAACAGCATGGTCACCTGGGCCTACATCGGCGACATCATCGATTCGCAGGAGGTCAAGACCGGTGTCCGGACCGACGGCACCGTCTACTCCACCTATTCCTTTACCCGCAAGATCGCGCAGGCCGCCGCGGCCGGTCTGGGCGGGTGGCTCTTATCCGCCATTGGCTATGTGCAGAGCACGGCCGGTGAAGTCGTGGTACAGACCGACGCGGTGCGCCAGAGTATTTATACCTGTATGACGCTTCTGCCCGCCGTCCTTTACATTTTGGCCTTCCTGTGCATGTTCTTCCTGTATCCGCTTAACAAAAAACAGGTCGACGAGAACACCCGCATCCTGAACAGGCGCCGCGCCTCCAACGGCTGATTTGACAAATAACCACCCATTCTACGATAGGAGTACAACCATGAGTGAAAAAATTTCTGAAATGCTTACCGCCGCCGACCGCGCCTGGGTGGACGAGGTGCTGCAAAAAGCCCACGCCAAACTGTGCAGGGTGCGGGAACGCTCCGCAGCCAAGCTGCCCAGCGAGGCTCCAAACGGCGTACATGACAACAAACTGGAAGCCAAAGGCAACATCGGTATCGCAAAAGGCTTTTGGACAAACGGATTCTGGGCCGGTATGCTGTGGCAGATGTATGCCGAAACCGAAGACGAACGTTATAAGGAAATTGCGCGCTTCACACTGCCGATTTTGGACGAATGCCTGCTTGACATGGACACCCATGACATCGGCTTCCTCTGGCTGCCTACCGCTGTGCTGGACTACAAGCTGACCGGCGATGATGGCGCCAAAAAGAGCGCGCTGGCGGCGGCCAAGTGGCTGGCCGGGCGGTTTAATCCGGCAGCGAACATCATCCGCGCATGGGGTGCGGGCGATGAGAAGATGGCGCTCTCCAAAGTAGACCCGGCGATGCGTCTGGCCGGCGTGACCATCATCGACTGCATGATGAATCTGCCGCTGCTCTATTGGGCCAGCGAGGTGACCGGCGACCCGCGCTACCGCAATATTGCCATGCGCCACGCCGATATGGCGGTGCAGTACTTTATCCGGGATGACGGCAGCGTGATCCACATTAATGAATTCGACCCCGATACCGGCGCCTATGTCGATAACTTCGGCGGGCAGGGCTACGGAAAGGGTTCGGCGTGGAGCCGCGGCCAAGGCTGGGGCCTGTGCGGTTTCACCGACAGCTACAAGGCCACCGGAAAACAGGAGTATCTGGAAACAGCTCAGAAGATTGCCGCCTATGTGCTGCCAAACATCCCGGAAGACGGACTCATCCCCTCGGATTTCCGCCAGCCGCCAGAGCCCTGGGTGCAGGATGATATCGCCGCCGGCGTGCTTGCTACCGCGTTCATCGACCTGGCAGAGCTGGCGCCGGAGCAAAAGGGCACCTATCTTGGCGCAGCGCTCAAGATGCTGCACGCCATCGACGAAAAAAGCTCAGACTGGAACCCTGATACTGACCCCATCACACTGCATGGCACAGCGGGCTACCATCTGCCGGGGCGCAACATCAACTTCATCTATGCTGACTATTATTACATTGAGGCTCTCCGCAAGCTGAAAGGCCGCGACACATACCTTTGGTAACGCGATTTTTCGGGAAATAACGGCGAAGCTTGCGGGCTGCGGAAGGAACGGCGCATCATGTGGCTGCGCCGTTCCTCCGTTATCCGCGCCGGAGGCTTTTGCTCTTCATTATTTCCTAAACCCGCACTTATGTATCGGCGTTAATATGGAAGTTCAATCGCAATACTCAGCCTTCCATTCTCATACCCGGCCGAGATCGTCCCGTTCATCTGCTCCACAAGCGTCCTGGCAATCGCCAGGCCCAGGCCGGTCGATTTTCTCGCGGCTTCGACCGTGTAAAAGCGGTCAAACAATCTGCCTACCTGCACTTCGTTTAAGCCGGACGCCGTATTCGCGAAGGTAACTGTGCCGTCTTGCGATAACGTGATATCCAGATCGCCGTCGCTGTATTTGACCGCGTTGTTCAGAAGATTGGAAAATACGCGGACCAGAGCAGAACGGTCGAGCGTCCGGATCACCTTCTGTTGGGGGATCCGGATCTCAGGCTCGATGTTCCGCTCTCTCAGCGCGGTGTAGAAGGAGGCGACGCACTCTTCCAGCACGCCTCCCACATTTACCGGCTCGCGTGTTCCGCTGTTTTCCGCGGAAATGATCACCGAATACCGGAACAGTTCTTCCGTCAGCTGCGTCAAAAGTTCCGCACGGTCACGGATAATATGAAGATACTGTTCTGCCCGCCCGCTCTTCTCTTCCGTTTCAAGCAGGTCCAGATAGCCGCAGATGGCCGTTAACGGGGTGCGCAGATCATGGGAAATGTTCGTGACCGCGTTCTTCAGTTCCAGGTCTCCCTGTTCAAAGCGGTGCCTTGCTTCCCGCAGTTTCTTAAGCTCCCTGTTTATGCTGTTTGCCAGACGGCGCATATCCCGGTCCGCGGAAGAGATATCGATCAGCGTGTTGGTATCGGTCATGAGCCTGTCGGCGAAGGCGGTTTCGATCTCCTTTGCGGCAGTTCGCAGGACGCGGATCTTGAGAGCCAGTAAAATGATGACGGCCGCCATAATGCTGATAACAATGATACCAAAAGCCCAAATACCGGCAGGCGTCCATGACCACATTTTCATTACAAGCTCCTTTACTGTTTTTTCATTTTCATCACCGTATATTCTTCCTTCTGAACGCGAACATTCCTCCCGCCGTCGCAACGACCGTAATAAACAGCGAAGAAACGACCATTCGGACCGGATGTATGACCTCAAGCTGCCACATCCGCAGTCCCTGTCCCGTCGGCAGGAAGTCAACGACAAAGTCATAGATCTCCCGCCTCATCCCGGTAACATAGTTCGGATTCGGGGAAGGTTCCGTCATATCGAGCCCGTTCTGGGTGATCTGAACGCCGCTTATCATCTCCGGCTCGCTGAGGCCGTTGTAGACCATGCTTGCCAAAAGCAGCAGGCCGATGAACAGCAGAACAGAAATGAGAAACGTATTGGCCTTGCCGGACGACAGCATATTGATCACCGTAAAGATCGCGGACAATGCCAGAACGAACAGGACGGCGATCAGAAGATAACCAAGCAGCCGCAAAACGCCCATTTTCCAGAAGCCGAGCGCGGGAACCGCGACGAGCGCGCCGGCAAGCCATACCAACATGATCAGCAGAGTCGCCGCGAATGTAGTGATCAGGCTTGCCAGATAGATGTCCTCTCTCGTGTGCCCGACGATAATCTTATTCCGGATCGTTCCGTCGTTGTATTCCGTCCCGAAAAACATACTGCCGCACACCGAGCAGAACAGCCCGATCGACAACGCGAAGTGAAAATAATAGTTATCGATAGAATATTGGTATTCCGACATGTCCACAGTCGCCTGCCTGCATCCATTCAGCATAAACGCGACCGCATACACAAGCATGGCTCCCATGCAGAGCCAGAACAGCTTATCCCTCCAAAGTCTCGCAAAATTTGACCGCAGCAGTTTATTCATTTTTTCCGCCTCCCACCAGACTCACATAATAGCTTTCCAGACTTTCATCCCGCTCCTGCGCCGAGATCAGCTCGCAGTTTTCCGCCGCAAGCGCGCTGCTTAAGCGGGAAATATTCACTTTCGCGTAGACGTCGGCAGTCGTGCCGCTTAAGACCTTATAATCGATCTTCATCCCGTCCAGCACGCGGGCGAGGGCCTTCGCGCTGCTGACCTCCATGCGGACGCATTTTCTGCAGGCGGCTTCCAGTTCTTCGGCGCTGAGTTCCTTTATCATGCGCCCGCCGTCGATGAAGCCGTAGTGGGTCGCGAATTTCGACAGTTCGTCCAGAATATGGCTGGAAATGAGAACTGTGATCTGCTGTCTGCGGTTCAGATCCAGGATCAGTTCGCGGATCTCGATGATCCCCTGCGGGTCAAGTCCGTTCGCAGGTTCGTCCAGAACCAGGAAATCCGGGTCTCCCGCGAGCGCGACGGCGATCCCGAGCCTTTGACGCATCCCCAGGGAAAAGTTTTTCGCTTTCTTCTTTCCCGTGTGATCCAGGCCGACCAGCTTCAGAATATCGACGATCCCGTCAAATGAGGGCAGCCCCAGGATCCGGTACTGGGTCTTCAGATTCTCTTCCGCCGTCAGATCCAGATAAATGGCGGGCGTTTCCACCACCGTTCCCATCCTCCGGCGGGATCTTATAATGTCCTTTTCGGTGTTTTTTCTGCCGTACAGCGTGTAATCTCCCGAATCCGGCTCCTGCAGGCCGCAGATCAGGCGGATCAGAGTCGTCTTGCCGGCGCCGTTTTTCCCTACGAATCCGTAGATCGCTCCTTTGGGAACATTCATCGTGAGACCATCAAGCGC
>CANQGA010000235.1 GCA_947600145.1 uncultured Lachnospiraceae bacterium
ATCACCTGAAATCGCAATATTCCCAGTGATCGTTGATCACTCCGATTCCCTGAAGATAAGAATAAATGATCACCGGCCCCACGAATTTGAACCCTCTCTTTTTCAGATCCCCGCTGACCCGCTCGGACAATGCATCCTTCGCGGGCATATCCCTCATATCGGACAGATGATGGTCGATGATCTTTCCATCAGTAAATCCCCAGATATACCGGTCGAAACTGCCGAATTCCTCCTGCACCTTAAGAAACGCCCGGGCGTTTGTGACCGCCGCCTCGATCTTCCGCCGGTTCCGGATAATCCCGGCGTCCTGCATCAGTTTCCCGATCTTTTCCTCGTCGTAATCCGCCACTGCCTGCGGATCAAATCCGTCGAACGCCTTTCGGAAATTACCCTCTTTCCGCAGAATGATATCCCAACTCACGCCGGCCTGCATCCCTTCCAGGACCAGCATCGCGAAAAGCTCCTGGTCACGGTGCTCCGGTTTGCACCAGCGAGTGTCGTGATAACGGAGGGACTCCTCCGAAATATGTCTCTGCCCGTCGCCTGAAACCCATTCACATCTCTTTTTCTCCATAGCCGTACCTCGCACAACCTTACATCTCAAATATTCCCCACTCATAAAATCGATTTCTCCCAAACGGTTATATTCCGAGACAACAGTCTATCGCTTCGACAAGCGCCGCATTCTCCTCATGCGTCCTCACCGCGATCCGAAAATAAGACGCGTCCAGGCCGCTGTAATTTTCGCAGGACCGGATCAATATTCTTTCTTTCAACAATCGTTCATCGAGCGGCAACCCGCAGCGGAACAAGAGGAAATTCGCTTCCGATGGATACACACGCAGGCCGAGCCGCGTAAGCTCTCTCCGAAGATATTCCCGCTCCGTTTCCACAATCTCTACGGTTCTGCGAACGTAGTCCCGCTCCGCCAGAGCCGCGATTCCCGCCGCCTGCGCCGGGGAACTGACGCTCCAGAACTGCCCCGTGTTCCGTACCGTCTCCGCCAGCTGCCTGCTGCCAAAGAGCGCATAACCCAGCCGCAAACCCGCCATCGCGTAAAGCTTTGTAAATGCTTTCAGCACGATCACTGACCGCCTGCCGGCACACTTTATAAACCGCACCGCGCTCCGATCTCTGCTATCCCGCACAAAATCCAGGAAGCACTCGTCGCACAGCAAAAGAATCCCCTTCTCCCGGCACACCTCGCATATCTTCTCAAGAAGCGCCGCATCGATCACGCTCCCTGTCGGATTATTCGGCGAGCACAGGATCAGCATCTGAACCGTTCTGTCCAGATATGCAAGGATCCCTTCATCCAGAACAAAATCATTTTCCTCCGCCAGTCTGTATTCGACGATCCCGCTTTCCACCGCTGCGAGCGCCTTCGCGTATTCGGAAAATGTGGGCGCGCAGATCACCGCTTTCTTCGGCCGCAGCGCCAGCATGATCCGCCAGATCAGATCCGCCGCTCCGTTCCCGCATACGATCCGGCCGCCGTCTATCCCTATGTGGGCGGACAATTCCGCCGTCAGCGCTCTGCAGTATGGATCTGGATAAATATCCCAGCGGTCAATATCCCGTCTGAGCGCCTCTTTCACGCCTTCCGGCATGCCGAGCGGACCTATATTGGCAGAGAAATCATAGCGGACACCTCCGCCATGGATGCGGCGGGCACTGGTGTTTCCGCCACAGACGCTGACTCCGTTAAAGCTACCGCCATAAACATCGCCTCCATGGGGAGGACGCGCGAACTCACTTTGTATATTGGTTTCCTTTTGCGCGTCCAATGGCTTCTGCGCTCCTTCAGGCATTTTCTTCTGCTCTCCTCAATTTTGATTAAACCCGGATTCTGCCTCCGATCACCATTCTTATGATCACGGAAAGTGCCAACACGATCACCGACGTGCAATACATAAGCCGGTTCGCCCTGCGGATATCCTCCGCCTCCACCGGCCGCTCATCGTCGCCAATATATTCCTTTCTGTGGAGTTCCCCAAAATAATACGCATCCCCGGCCAGTCTCACGCCCAGCGCGCCCGCGCACACAGACTCCGTCTGGGCGGAATTGGGACTGGCGTGCTTTCGCCGGTCACGCCGCCAGATCCGATACGCGTTTCCGCCGTTATACCCCAGCAGATATGCGGAAAGGATCATAACAATTGCCGTAATCCGGGAAGGCAGATAGTTTACCGCGTCGTCAAGTCTTGCGGCAAAGCGCCCCAGGTCGGTGTATTTCTCATTCCGGTAGCCGATCATGGAATCCATCGTGTTGACCGCTTTATAGAAAAAGCCCAGCGCCGCGCCGCCAAAGGCGATGAACAGCATCGGCGCGGTCACGCCGTCCGAGGTATTCTCCGCCACCGTCTCCACCGCAGCCCGCGTAATCCCGGCTGCATCAAGCCTCCCGGTATCGCGCCCCACGATCATGGACACGGCCTTTCTGGCCCTCTCGGTGTCCTTCTCCTCAAGCGCCCGGCAAACCTTCATGCTTTCATCCCGCAGACATTTTGGCGCGATCAGATAATAGCACATCACGCTCTCCGCCGCGATCCCAATCCATATGCTGATCCGGTACGCTGCATACAGAACCACCCATGCAGCGCCGGTCGTAACCGTCAGCACAGCCAGCACCAGAACGGCGCCCCCAAACCGCAGATTCCCCGCGAAATGCTTCCGCACCGCCCTTTCCAGCCGTGAGATCAGGCTGCCGATGGCCCGGACCGGGTGCGGCAGGCAATAAGGATCACCCAATACCAGGTCGATCAGGAATCCGACCAGAAGCGGCACGGCCGGTATCCAGGTGCCGCTACGGACCGCCTCCATGAGAATATCAATTACGGATTTTGTCATGTTGCTAAAATACCTCACCGTTGTCCATCATAAGTCTTTCAGTAATAGAAAAAGAAAGAGAAATTTTGTCCGGCGCGTCGCTTCCGGAATCTCTTTTGCCCATTGCCTCTCGGCATGCGGCGCATGGGAACGCGATTTCCACCTCAAAATTTCTCACAACTATCCACGCTCATTTATCCCATTCATCAATTGTTATACAGGGAATTTCTGTGAATTGTCGCAGCTGCTTATCGTTTGTCAAAAAAACATCACAGCCACGGACACACGCAGACGCCAATTGCAGGGCATCCATTCCTTTGAAATCTCTGTATTCGGCACGAATCAACGCAGCTATTTTAGCAGTTTCTATATCAATTGGATAAACCGATATATGAAGGTCACTTATAAAACCGAAAAAATATCACGGGTTCAGGAGCCATATCGTTCATCTGCATCCAGAAAATATATAAAAGGAGCCGTATCGAGAAAAACTTTCTTATATTCTCTCACTTTTTCTCAGCTCCTTTATATACTCCTGGGCATCATCATGAAACATCTTGGGGCCTCTGCCCATATATCTGTTAAGATCTGGGATTGGCTTCGTTTGTTGTCCGGCATCAAGAATTGTTATAATCACTTCCTGGCCTGCAGTCAGTTTGACATTTTCCTCCATTACAATATGCGTATCGTCATAATGACCTCTTACTGCTTCCAACATACTGCCGCCTCCTATCTTTCAGTCCGATTTTATTTTACCATATTTCATAGATCAAGAGCAAGACATTCTTGTATCCGAGCAGAGATAAAAATAAGTAATCAGCCATTGACTTGATGCTTCTCCTGTTATTCTTGCTCAAAATCGCAATTTTTATCAATCGATCGCGCACGATTTATGCTATACGATATCTGTGATCACGGACAGGAGACAGCATTGAAAGACCTTCTACGATTCAAAAAACGATCGACTTATCGCGGGATTCCCTTAATAATCTCCGGTATCCCGCAACATAACCGAACCACCGTATCAGATCTCTCCGCGATCCTGCATCCGGCGCGGCCTGTCTGCTCGCGCCAGAGGCGCTCGCTCTTCTCCAGCGGAATGATCCCGCTGCCGATCTCATCCATGATCACGATCGCACCCGGATTCTCGCAAAGCAGCCGGTCGGTAAATGTAAGCGGCCACAGATTTCTGCACTTTGACGCGCCATCTGTACTGACCGTTTCCTTTTTTTCATCCTCGCCGCCGGTTCCATATCGAACACCCTGCGCATCCGTCTCCATCAGCCGCCGGATGAGCCGTTCATAATGCACGATACATTTCGCAGTAAATACATCTTCCGGGGCGCAGTCCGTCCCGTCAACGATCTCATCCTCGTTCAGTCCGAAATGAGCCCGCGCAAATTCCAGCTTTCCGGCAAACGCGCCGCCTGTTATCATGATCATGCTTTAATTCCTCCGTATTTGCTTATGTGCGATAAAGAAGTAATAGAAGTGTAAAAAATTTTGCCGTTCCTATCCGGCACTTGGCCATTGTGTCGGATAGGTCGGGCGTTAGGCTTCGGGCAAGTCAATCTTGCCGACAAAGCTGTAATAAATCTCAATATCCTGCCTGCGGGTGCCGTTCTCGTCATAACTGCACTCATGCACGACGATTTTCTCAATCATTTCCCGCAAGAGGGTGGGGGTAAGTTCCTCAAAGGCAAGGTGCTT
>CANQGA010000236.1 GCA_947600145.1 uncultured Lachnospiraceae bacterium
AAAATAGCATTTTTACAGATCCTGCCGGGAAAGAGTCCCGATGAGAATTTTTTGATCGGAAAGAAAGCCTGCATAGAGGCAAAGGAAAAGGGGGCGGATATCGCCCTTTTCCCGGAGATGTGGAGCGACGGCTACGATCTGCCGCAAGACTATGACAGATTAAGTCATCTTGCCATTGAGAAAGAGAGCGCCTTTCTGAACGGTTTTCGCAATCTTGCGTCAGAGCTTAAGATGGCGATTGGGATAACATTTCTTGAAGCGCATAGGCCGAAACCGCTGAATTCCGTTATCTTTTTCGATCGGACGGGCAGGGAGATCCTCCACTATTCCAAGGTGCATACCTGCGCGTTTGATCTGGAGAAAGTGCTGGACGGCGGGGATGATTTCTACACTGCGGATCTGGACTTCGGAAGGGGAACCGTAAAGATCGGCTCGATGATCTGTTTTGACAGGGAATTCCCGGAGAGCGCAAGGATATTGATGCTAAAAGGGGCGGAGCTCATCCTGGCCCCCAATGCGTGCCCGATGGAGATCAACAGACTGTCCGCTTTGCGGTCAAGGGCCTACGAGAATATGGCGGCGGTGGCGACCTGCAATTATCCGGAGGGGCATCCCGACTGCAACGGACATTCCACGCTTTTCGACGGCGTACCGTGGCAGGCGGATGGGGTCAGGGATATGTGCGTTTTCGAAGCCCCGAAGGAGCCCGGCGTTTATATAGCCGAGCTTGACCTGGACCGGCTCAGGACGCACAGAAGCAGCGATATTATGGGCGATAAGTACCGGCGTCCTGACAGATATGGCATTCTGTCGGACAGCAGCGTCCGCGGAGTCATTGGAGGAGAATTTGTGCATTGGTGAGAATATGAAGGTGATCGACTTTTTTGAAAGCGACAGGCAGGAGCACTGGCTGAAAGAGATAGCGAAATGTGATTGGAGCGCAGGAGTTTTTCTGCATGAACTGCTCA
The DNA here is from genome assembly GCA_947600145.1 of uncultured Lachnospiraceae bacterium. Taxonomy (GTDB): domain Bacteria; phylum Bacillota; class Clostridia; order Lachnospirales; family Lachnospiraceae; genus UBA3402. The sequence goes on from CANQGA010000236.1 coordinate 969, forward strand.
GCAAAGGAACTTTTTTTGACGCGGTCGGAGAAGGTTCCAGAGTTTTGTTGCTGACAGATGGCGACGAACTGATTTCTTTTTGCACTTATGCGCAAAAGGACGATATTCAGCCGACGTGCCTTACGCCGTGGATGGGCTTTGTCTATACATTTCCGCAGCATCGGGGACATCGCTGTGCGGGACTTCTGTTTGCGGAGATCGAACGGCTCGCGAAGCTGGAACATGTTGCGAAAGTGTATATCTCGACGAATCATGTTGGATTATATGAGAAATACGGCTGCGAATATTTTACACAGATGAATGATATGGACGGAGAGGCGTCAAGGGTGTATGTGAAGAGGATCGGATGATAAACTCCGACGGGGATTTGGAAGGGAAAACACAGCGTAAGATTTCAAAAGCGGAGGTGCAAAATGAAACGGATCATAAAGGTTTGTACGGAGCAGTATAAAATCCCTTCTTTGGATCTGGTAGAAAAGGTTTTTACCGAACATGAAAACGCGGACGAGGGCCGGCTGGTCCGGCGTCTGGTGGAGGAGATCCGCTCAAAGAAATATTATATCCCGGAACTGGAACTGATCATGGCGGATGAAGCGGACGAGGTCATTGGGTACGCAATGTTTTCCAGATTCCATCTGGAGGGGAAATATGAGGACGAACTGCTGCTTCTGTCGCCTGTCGCCGTAAAAACCGAGCTGCAGCGGCAGCATATTTCCAAGGAACTGATCGAATACGGCTTTAAAAAGGCGGAAGGGCTTGGCTGCAAAGCGGTTCTGGTCGAGGGCGATCCCAGGAATTATCGTTCACGCGGTTTTCAGACGGCGGCGGATTACGGCATCTATGCGGGGGAGAACCTGCATCTGCCGCATATCGACTGTCTGATGGTGCGGGAGCTTGTACCCGGAGGCCTGGATCAGATCCACGGGACCGTTGACTATGGGTTTTATGAAAGCCTTTCGCCTTCCGGGGAGGAGCAGGAATCCGTGCCTGCAATTTATTCTGACCATTTTAACCAAAAAGATTGACAAGAACGGTTAGAATGGTTAAAATATGGTTAGATTGAGCCTGGGAGGCAATCGGATGTTTTTTCATGAAAGCGAAACGGTTGAACTGAAAACGATCGTGGTAGAAGACATCAAAAAAGAAATCGTTGCTTTTGCAAACGGTAAAGGCGGAAAGCTGTATATCGGCGTCCGGGATGACGGAACTGTATTAGGACTGGACGATCCGGACAGCGTTTCCCTGCAGGTCAGCAATATGGTCCGTGATGCCATCAAACCGGATCTAACCATGTTTGTTCACTATGAGACCCTGACGGCGGATGGAAAGAAAATTGTCGCGGTCGATATTCAGCAGGGGACGGAGCGGCCTTATTATATTGCGAAAAAAGGGCTGCGTCCCGAAGGCGTTTACGTCCGTCAGGGTTATTCCTCTGTGCCGGCTACCAATACGATGATCCGGCATATGATTAAGGAAACAGATGGCGACCACTTTGAGGAAATGCGGTCTTTGGAACAGAATTTAACCTTTGAAAGAACAAGAAAAGAATTTGCAGACCGGAATATAAAGTTTGGGTCGTCTCAAATGAAAACGCTGGGTATTATGACACAGGATGGTGTTTATACGAATTTGGGGCTGCTGCTTTCCGATCAGTGCGTGCATACGATCAAGGCTGCAGTTTTTGAAGGGACGAACCAGAACCAGTTTAAGGACCGGAAAGAATTTGCCGGCTCCCTGTTCCGACAAATGGATGATGTTTATAATTTTATTGATTTTCGCAATCAGACCCATTCATCTTTTGAGAAGCTGCGCCGTATCGACAGGCGCGATTACCCGGAGGCGGCTGTCAGAGAGGCCCTCCTGAACCTTCTTGTCCACCGCGAATATTCCTTCAGGGCCAGCAGTTTCATCAGCATTTATACAAACAGGATCGAATTTACCTCGATCGGCGGCCTGGTGAGCGGTGTGACATTAAAGGATGTGACGATGGGGATATCTGTATGCCGAAATGTAAAACTTGCGAATGTATTTTACCGTTTGGAGCTGATTGAAGCCTATGGCACAGGAATCCTGAAGATCCTGGATGCTTACGAAGGAACCGGGCGGACGCCGCAGATTGAAACGTCTGATCATGCGTTTAAGATCATTCTTCCTAACCTGAACGCTGAGACGGGGCAGAGAGAACGGGATAATACGAAGGCCGAAAGCAGCACGGAAGAGGAAAAAGTAATTGCGCTGACAAAGGAACGGGGAGTTATTACAAGAAAAGAAGTTGAAATACTGCTGGGTATCAGCCAGACGACATGCGGACGGCTGCTGCGGAAAATGGCAGGAAACGGGCTGATCGTCCAGAAAGGCAAGGGAAAGAACACGCATTATTGTCTCCCAAAATAACGGACAATCGCCGGCACGGCAGCACGCAGGAGTGAAAATGAACTATCGAGCCGGATGGGCGGCGTTGCCAATAGGACTGTCATCAATCGGAGGGTGAAAATGGTTATTGAATTGATCGGCGGCGTGGGAGCCGGTAAAAGCCGCGTCCTTCGGATCCTGAGAGAAGAATACGGCGCGGCGGTGATCGAGACCGACCAGGCGGCCAGGGAACTGGAGCAGAAAGGCCGGGCGGGCTACCGGCGTCTGACAGAGACCTTCGGGGAAGGGATCCTGGGGGCGGACGGAGAACTGGACCGGGAGAAACTGGCGGAAATGATCTTTTCCGATGAGGCGGTTCTGGAACGCGTGAATGAAATGATCCATCCGCTGGTGTGGGAGGAAGTGTACCGGAGGGCGGAGGAGTTTCGGGGGAGTGAGCCGCGGGACGCAAACCTTACGCCTCTTCTTGTGGTGGAGACGGCGCTGCCGGAAGAACGGGAGTGGTCGGAAGACCAGGAGCCGCAGGGCGACCGGAAGCAGCCGGATGTCCGGAAAAAACCGGGTGACATTTACGATGAAGTATGGTATGTTTATACCTTGGAAGAGACGCGGATCCTGCGGCTGATGGAAAGCCGAGGATATTCCCGCGGGAAATGTCTGGCGGTCATGGGACAGCAGCCCACGGAGGAAGAGTATCGGGCGCTGGCGGACCGGGTTCTCGATAATAACGGGGACGAAGAGCAGCTGAGGCGGCAGATCGCGGAGATCCTGGCGTCCTGTGCAGAGCGGACATAAGAATGTTTGCTTTTATACTGGGCCAGCGGCTGTCTGGCCGCGGCGGGGGAAGTAACAGAAGAGGGACAGGTTGAGAGGATGAGATTAGTCAGCATAGCCAGCGGAAGCAGCGGGAACTGCATCTACGTGGGGTCGGACACGACCCACGTGCTCGTGGACGCCGGCGTCAGCAACAAGAAGATCGAGGCCGGACTCAATGAGATCGGCGTAAAGGGCAGCGAACTGGACGCCATCGTGATCACTCACGAACACTCGGATCACGTGCGGGGGCTGGGGATCCTGGCCCGGAAGCACCCGGTGCCGATCTACAGCACGAAGGAGACCATTGAGGAGATCTT
>CANQGA010000237.1 GCA_947600145.1 uncultured Lachnospiraceae bacterium
CCGATGCGGAAAATGATCATCGACGCGATGGACACCACCATCGGGAACCGCACGTCGCCGGAGGCGCGCAGGACGTTGGCCAGCGTGAACGCCGACGGCCACATGAGGACCGCGAAGCCGTCGTGGATCAGGATCAGGAAAAATGACAGCCGAAGCGTCTCATAGGACAGGTTGTAGAGCCGCAGGGTCAGCGGCAGCGACAGGATCACCCCGGCACAGCACAGGCTGTTGATCAGATAGGTGATCTTCATCATCTTCTTCGCGTAATAATCTGCCTGGTCATAATCCCCGGCGCCCACGCACTGCCCGATGACCGTGATCATGGCCAGGTTCATGGCCTGTCCCGGCAGCACGCCCATGCCGTCGAAATTATTGGCTACCGCGTTGGCCGCGATCTGCACAGTACCGAAGGTGGCGATGATACTGACCACCAGAACGCGTCCGAGCTGGAAAATGCTGTTCTCCACACCGTTGGGGATCCCGATGTGCAGGATCCGGCGGATCGTCGCGCCGTCCCAGCGGATCCACCCGCGCTCCAGATACACCTCAAGCCTTGGGTTATGCAGCCGCACGAACAGCACCACGCAGGCCACGATCCGGGAGATCAGCGTCGCCAGCGCCGCGCCTGCCACGCCCCAGCCCATGCCGAAAATGAACCATGCGTTGCCGGCCACATTGATCAGGTTCATCACGATGGACACCTGCATGGAGATCCGGGAATTGCCCATGGAACGGAACAGCGCCGCGCAGGAGTTGTACACCGCCAGGAACGGATAGGAAAGAGCCGAGATCACCAGGTAGACGAGGGCGTTTCTCATCACGTCCTCCTCGATGCCCCGGTAGAGCGTATTCATAAGCGGCCGGCGGCATACGATCGCGAATATCATGATCAGCACCGCGATCAGGGCCGTGATCACCAGCAGCTGTCCGGCCGATTTTCCTGCTTCCCGCTCATCCCTCCGTCCCAGATAGTGAGACGTTACCACCGCGCCGCCGGTAGCGACGGCCGCGAAGATATTGATGATCAGGTTGCTGATCATGTCCACCAGGGACACGCCGGAGGTGGCCGCCTCGCCGGCGCTGGACACCATCATCGTGTCCATCATGCCTACGGTCACCGCCAGGATCTGCTCGACGATCAGCGGCCCGATGAGCCGGGCGAGGTCCCGGTTGGAGAATAAGTAAGCCGTCCCCTCCTCGGTGACCGGGTGGGGACGGCGATGGGTATGTATCAGTGGATCATTGTGAAAAAACATTTCTATTTCCTTCTCTCTGTCCTCTGTCTTCCATGGGACTGTTCCGACACGGATAATATACCTTGCCCGGAACCAGATTCGCTATTCAGTATATTAAAAACGAATTGCAATGTCAACTATTCCTTTCTATAATCTTCGATCTGTGTCGAAAAATGTATTTTATCAGTTATATCTTATAAAATTCCAATTATTCGCTTGATTTTTCGCTGTATCTGACATATACTAAGAATGGTTACAGGAAAGGGGCTGTTTTTATGATCAAACGGGAAACCTATATGCGCCGCATCCGCCCATTCATCGGGAATGACCTTATCAAAATCATGACCGGCATCCGGCGAAGCGGAAAATCCGTCATGCTGGAACTGGTAAAAGAAGAACTGATAGAATCGGGCATCCCTGCCGGACAGTTCATCTCTATCAATTTTGAGGATATGAGAAACTCCCGGCTTCTCACCGCTGACGCACTCTACGAAGAAATCCTGAAAAGGACAAAGGACATGAAAGGGAAAGCATATCTGTTCTTTGATGAAATTCAGGAAGTTGCGGACTGGGAGAAGTGCATCAATTCGTTCCGTGTCTCCCTCGACTGCGACATCTATATCACAGGCTCAAACGCGAAGCTTCTGTCCGGGGAGCTTGCGACGTATCTCGGCGGGCGGTATGTGGAATTTGTGATCTACCCGTTTTCTTTCTCTGAGTTTTTGGAACTTTACCACACGGTTGACCCAAACGCCACGGTACAGCAAAGCTTCCGGAAGTATCTGCTGTCCGGCGGAATGCCGTATCTTGCAAACCTTCGCTATGCCGAAGAACCATCCAGACAGTACCTTACCGATCTCTTTAACTCTGTCCAGCTCAAGGATATTGTCAAGCGGAACAATGTGCGCGATGTCGATCTGCTGGAACGGATCATCGCCTATGCAATGGCGAATGTCGGAGATACTTTTTCCGCAACCTCCCTTGTAAAATTTCTCAAGAGCCAGCAGCGGACCGTAGCGGCGGAGACGGTACTAAACTACATCAAATACTGCTGCGACGCCTGTTTCCTTTACCAGGTCAAAAGGGAAGATCTGCAGGGCAAACAGATTCTCGCGACCAACGAAAAATACTACATTGCCGACCATGGCATCCGTGAGGCGGTGTTCGGCGGAAATATGCGGGACATCAATCGGATCCTTGAAAACATCGTCTACATGGAACTTCTCAGGCGCGGATACACGGTCACGGTCGGCAGATTCGGAGACCGGGAAATTGATTTTGTTTGCCGCCGGCACGGAGAAAAGCTCTATGTTCAGGTCGCCTATCTGCTTGCCGCGGAGGATACCGCTGCACGGGAATTTGGCGTTTACGGCCTCATACGGGACAATTATCCGAAATACGTCGTCACGATGGACGAGATCGACATGAGCCGGAACGGAATCAAACACCGGAATATCCGGGATTTTCTGACCGCAGACGAGTGGAGCTGACATAGCTGCCCGCTGAGCAGATGGGAAGCGGTCATTCATTTTCTTATCGCTGACCAAATTGGAGACTATCGTCCAGAAATCCCGCCAGCTTGCCTGGAAAGAGAATCTTCTTCAAAATTATTTATTGCTTTTTAGTCTATCATGGTGTATACTAATCATTAGAAATCTCTGATTTCATTTGGGCTGGTCGTAAGACCCAGGTCCATCTCCGGCGGGGAAGTTCCCCGCCTTTTATTTCCTCGCAAAAAGCGCGAACAACGCACTTTCCGCCCAACTATCACAGAGGTCAAAAATTGAAAGAACTCAGCATTTTCGTCGATGAATCAGGCGACTTTGGCAAATATACTCCGCTTTCGCCTTATTACATCATTACAATGATATTCCACGATCAGAAAGAAAATATACAGCCTTTTATTGCAAAGCTAAATAAAGAACTTTCTTTTCTAAACCTGAATAATCTTTGCATTCATACAGGCCCCATCATCCGTAAAGAAGAAATCTATGAAAATATGTCTATCAAAGAACGTCGTCATATTTTCAATAAAATGGTCGCTTTTATACGGCAGATCAATATTCGGTATAAGTGCTTTTACATAGAAAAGAAACATATTCACGATACCGTTGAAGCCACAGGTATACTTTCAAAACAGATATCACGCTTTATCTATGACCATTATAATGAATTTCTTTCCTTTGATGCAGTTAAAATTTACTATGACAATGGGCAAACAGAAGTAAGTAAAATACTGGCATCTGTCTTTAATGCACTGCTTCCCAATCCCATTTTTCGCAAGGTAATGCCGATAGAGTATAAACTGTTCCAGGCTGCTGATTTACTATGTACCATGGAACTTGTCAAACTCAAATTGGAAAACCAGCAGTTCTCAAAATCGGAAACGACTTTTTTCGGAAATATCCGCGATCTGAAAAAGAACTACCTAAAACCACTCAGCAAAAAAGAATGGTCATAATTTTCAGTACCCCAGTTCCTTCAGATACCTCCCCAGCGCGTCCTGCCACGACGGCAGCCGCTCAAAGCCCGCCGCGTCCAGCTTCGACTTGTCCATGCGGCTGTTGGCGGGCCGCTTCGCTTTCGCCGGGTACTGGTCGCTGGTGACCGGGACCACGTTCACGTTCATGCCGGCCTGACGGAAGATCTCCACGGCAAATTCATGCCAGCTGCACAGGCCCTCGTTGGTGGCGTGGTAGCGGCCGTAGCGGTCGGTCCCGATCATGTCCACAAGGAGACGCGCCAGATCATAGGTGTAGGTAGGCGAGCCGATCTGGTCGCAGACCACGGTCAGCGTATCGCGGGTCCTGCCCAGATTCAGCATGGTCTTGATGAAATTCTTTCCGTTGACGCCGAAGACCCAGGCGATGCGGACGATGAAATATTTCGTAAGCTCCTCTACCGCCAGCTCGCCCTCGTACTTGGTCTGGCCGTAGACATTGAGCGGCTGACGCTCATCGTCCGGCTCCCAGGGGCGGGTGCCCTGACCGTTGAAGACATAATCGGTGCTGATATACATGAGCTTGCAGTTCAGTTCCCTGCAGACCCGGGCGATGTTTGCCGTACCGCCCGCGTTGACGCGGCGGCACAGATCCTCGTTATCCTCCGCCGCGTCCACCGCCGTGTAGGCCGCGCAGTGGATCACCGCTTCGGGAGCCGCTCCCTTTATCACGCGCTCCACGGAAGCGGCGTCCGTGATATCCATCTCGTCGATATCCACGCCGATCGCG
>CANQGA010000238.1 GCA_947600145.1 uncultured Lachnospiraceae bacterium
ATGTCGGCCGGGATGCCGGTGCCGCCGTGAAGAACCAGAGGCATATCGCCGGTCTTCGCCTTGATGGCGGCCAGGGTCTCAAAGCTTAAGCCCTTCCAGTTCGCCGGATACTTGCCGTGGATGTTGCCGATGCCAGCGGCCAGGAAATCGATTCCCAGATCGGCGATCATCTTGCACTCGTCGGGATCCGCGCACTCGCCCATACCGACCACTCCGTCTTCCTCGCCGCCGATGGCGCCGACCTCAGCCTCGATGGAGATGCCCATCGCGTGGGCAATGGCGACCAGTTCCTTGGTCTTCGCCACGTTCTCGTCGATCGGATAGTGGGAGCCGTCGAACATGATGGAAGAGAATCCGGCCTTGATGCACTTATAGCAGCCGTCATAGGTGCCGTGATCCAGATGGGTGGCTACCGGAACGGTGATGCCCATCTCGTCGATCATCGCGCCAACCATGGCGGAAACGGTCTTAAACCCGGTCATATACTTGCCCGCGCCCTCGGACACGCCAAGGATCACCGGAGACTGCAGCTCCTGAGCGGTCTGCAGGATGGACTTGGTCCACTCCAGGTTGTTGATGTTGAACTGGCCTACCGCATAGTGGCCTTCAACTGCCTTCTTAAGCATCTCTGTTGCAGATACTAACATGATAATACCTCCATATTCTTAAATTATCTCTTCGGTGCGCCGCACCAAAATTCTCATATCAGTATACACCATAACTTACCATTTGAAAAGAAATATTTTCGCGTACGGACAAACTAATTTTCGGTTTATTTGCAGCTTCTGCCGCCGCAAAAAACCGGGAAAGCCGGCTCAGATCCCCAGCACCCTGCTCACCGCCGCCTCCATATCAGCCGCGCCGCACTCGGCCGTATGGCGGATCTCGGCAGTCTTCAGGTCTGTAACCGCCTTTGGCACCGGCACATGGGAAATGTGCTCCAGTTCCTCCGCGACGGCGAAATCGTCCGTCAGCATCATCGGCCCCTGGATCGCCTCCAGCACCGATTTGGAGAATTTATAAGGACTTGCCGTGGAGACAATGACCGTCTTCGTCTGGTCGCCGGTCTCCTCCCAGTGGGCCTTCCACACCGCGGCGGCGACTCCGGTATGGGTATCCATCACATAGCCGCGCTTCCGGTACAGATAGCGGATCACATCCGCGTCCTGCTCCTCGGTGGCGTAGCCGCCGACAAAATCCTTCATCTGCTTCCGCATTTCCTCCGTCACCGTGTAGCGGCCCGTTCTCGCCAGCTGAAGCATCAGCCCCGCGGTCGCCCTGGCGTCGCAGCCGGTGCTCAGATAGATCAGCCGCTCCAGGTTGCTGGATACCAGGATATCCATGGATGGGGACATGGTCAGCATAAACTCCCGATTCTTATCATAGGTGCCCGTGGTGAAGAAATCGTACAGCACCTTGTTGTCGTTGGACGCGCAGTACAGCTTCCTGACCGGAACGCCCATCTGCTTCGCGAAATAACCGGCCAGGATATTGCCGAAATTGCCGGTCGGCACGACGAAATTGATCTCCTCGCCGTCCTCGATCCCGCCGCAGCGCAAAAGCTCCGCGTAGGCGTGGACATAGTAGACCACCTGGGGGATCAGCCGCCCGATGTTGATGGAGTTGGCGCTGGACAGCCGGAAACCGCCCTCCGCCAGCCGCTTCTCATATTCCTTATCCGCGAAGATGTTCTTCACGCCGGTCTGGGCGTCGTCGAAATTGCCGTGGATCGCGATGACCGCCGTGTTGTCCCCCTTCTGGGTCACCATCTGAAGCTCCTGGACATGGCTGACGCCGCCCTTCGGATAGAAAACGATGATCCGCGTCCCCGGCACATCCGCGAAACCCGCCAGCGCCGCCTTGCCGGTGTCGCCGGAGGTAGCCGTCAGGATCACGATCTCCTTATCCTCGTGGTTCTTCTTCGCCGCCACGGTCATAAGCCGGGGCAGGATCGACAGGGCCATATCCTTGAACGCGATCGTATTGCCGTGGAACAGCTCCATCACATAGGCTACGCCCACATGGACCAACGGCGCGATCTCCGGATTGTCAAATTTGCTGTCGTATGCTTTATCGATGCAGTCACGAAGCTCTTCTTCCGTGAAATCGGTCAGAAACAGCTTCATAACCTCATAGGCCTGCTCCTGGTAGGTCATCCCCGCCAGTTCCTTAAGCGGCCTGTCAAGCTGCGGGATCTCCGACGGCATGAACAGGCCGCCGTCCGACGCGATTCCCTTTAAGATCGCCTGGGAAGAGCTTACGCCCCTCTCCCCGCCGCGTGTACTCTGATAGGTGATATCCTTCATAAATGATGCTCCAATCTGCCGCCGAACCCCGGCGGCCTTAATTCCCTGCCCGGATATTGGCGGCATTCCGTCTGTATCGCCGTGCCGTTCCTTTCGCAGGCTTTCTTTAACGAAAGAATTTTAGCATACTTTCATTAGCCCCGCAACGGTGAATTTGTTCAATTTTCCACTGATAATCGTAAAATGATGTGCATCTTATCGGTAACCGCGGCACGCCGTCCGGCCCATAAACGACACTGCGGCCGTCCGAAACGGTACCTTTGACATTCCGGGACCATTTCGGGCGGCCGTCTCATTTCCACTGCACTTCCACAGGCTCATCGATCTCCATGCTGTCCTCCCGCACCTGGCAGTCGTAGGCGACCACATGGACGCCCATCCGGTGCGCTTCATACAGCGTCCGGGCGAATTCTTCATGGGTTTCCCAGTTGGGCGCAAAATATTTCACGCCCTTCATCTGTATGACAAAAAGGATAAACGCCAAATAGCCCTGCCGGACTGCCTCCTCCAGCTCCAGAAGATGCCTGAGGCCCCTCTCCGTGGGCGCGTCAGGGAACATGGCCGCGCCGTCCCGTTCCAGCGTCACGCCTTTGACCTCCATGAACGCGCTGCGGCTGGCCGTCGCAAACGACAGATCAAAACGGGATTTTCTGTAGGACACCTCACGGCGGATATCATGGATGCCGTCGATCAGCCTCTCGGCTTCGTAACTGCGCAGCCATTCTTCCGCCGCCTGGTTGGGCGCCTGGGAATCCAGATTGACGAGCATGTCGCCTTTATAGACGGCGATCAGCGAATATTCGGTCTTGCGGCCGGCTTCCTGATAATCCGCGTGACGTTCCAGGATCACCCGCGCTCCCGGCACCAGCAGTTCCCGGCATCGGCCGGTATTCTTCACATGCACCGTCTGCTCCCGGCCTCCGACGGATACGACTGCGATGAAACGGTTCGGCCGACTTATAAATGTCCCGGCGGCAATATCGTTGTATTTCATGTCTCATTTTCCTCTCTCAGTTTCCGGATCCGTTATCCGAAAATAACATCTGCCACGGATATCCTTCCCTAGCCATTACAGCCTCTTTCTCTGTCCGGCACAGTGCGGGTCCGGCGGCAACACAAACTTGTTTCTATATGCATAATGTAATCATAAGTACTGTTTTTCCGGGGATATGCAATGGTAATTCCATTGAGTCAGATAGATACAGGCGAAAAAGTCCGCGTAGTCTGGGTCGCCAGCCAGTCGGATATGGCCCGGAGACTTGAGGATCTTGGCTTTACGCCGGGCGAGGAAGTTATGTGCGTGCTGCGCGGACGGCCCGGGGGAATGCGAGCCTATCTGGTACAGGGCGCGGTCATCGGGCTGCGGGAACCAAACAGCAGGGAAATCTTCGTGGAGACGGCGCGGTCTGACTGATATAGGCAGAGCGTCACCAGTGTACTGCCCGTGTGGAAATACGGCCAGAACGTCGCCAGCTTACTTCCGCGTGAAATTACGGTCAGAACGTCACCGCGCTCCGCCCAGCGCTCTTCTGCATTCCGACGAAATTCGAGCAGGGCGTCACTGGCGCTCTGCTCGCATGGAAACCAAAAAGCGGGCCGAATGGCCGTTTCTTCTACTCGCCGTCCACATCCATATTCGCCGCGACAGCGATGGAACTTGACACGGTAGAGACCGCCGTCACGACCGCAACAATGACGATCAGCAGCGCGCCGCCCATCATGATGAAGAAAAAGGTCTCCTCGTTCTCCTGTTCCGTCTCTTCCGTCTCCTCAATGGTTCCTGTGCCGGACGCATAGACTTCCTGCGCGGGAAGAGAGGCGAACGTCAGGCAGAAGAACAGCATCAGGGCTGCCAGAAATAGTCTTATATGCTTCATGGGTTTGTAAACCTCCTGTTTTCGGATTCACGAATCAGCAGTGCGCGAGTCCGCAGTGCGCAGCTCGAAAGCCTGCGGCTTTCTCGCTCACGGGCTGTCGCCCTATGAATTCGTGGCCGCAAGCCCGTGCTTTCGTGCAAGCACGACGCGCGGGGCCGCAGTGCGCGAGTTCGCAATACTCAAGTCCGCAGTGCGCAGCTCGAAAGCCTGCGGCTTTCTCGCTCACGGGCTGTCGCCCTATGAATTCGTGGCCGCAAGC
>CANQGA010000239.1 GCA_947600145.1 uncultured Lachnospiraceae bacterium
AACAGCCCACAGTGATCACCTTGCGGCTGATTCCCGGCGTGGTGACCGTCATATAGCCGGGGCCATTGTTGCCGGCCGCCACCACAACCACCAGTCCGTCGTCCCAGGCCGCGTCAACGCCGCGGACCAATGCCGAATTTTCGCTCATGTTCTTCCGCGAATAGGAACCCACGGAAATATTGACGATGCGGATACCAAGGGCGTCCCTGTGCTCCCGGATCCATCGAAGCCCCATCAGCACATCGGAAGCATAACCGCCCCCGCGGCTGTCCAGGACTTTCACAGAGATCAAGCTGCAGCCCGGAGCAATGCCCTGATAGCGTCCGCCCGAAGCCGCGCCGTTCCCGCCGATGATGGCCGAAATGTGCGTTCCATGACCATTATCATCATACGGCTCCCTTTTCCGGTGCAGCACGTCAAAAAAAGCTGTGATCCGCTGACCAAAATCCTCATGCGGATAAATGCCCGTGTCCAGAACCGCCACGCCCACACCCCGACCGCTCAGTCCTGAATGCCCAGGCTCTCCGCTATGGATCAACTGTCTCGCCTGATTCAAAGCATTCCATCCCTCAAAAAGTTCGGTCAGTATTATATTATTCACTTAACAGAGAAATGATATGCCGGTTCCTTACCGGTTCAATATCTTGTTTCCCGGTATGCGAACCCATTCTCCAGACTGCTCTTGCTGATCCTGCGCCCCCAGTGAATGGAACTGTTGTAATTCCCTTCGCATACAGTAATGTAGTCGTCCCCAATTGTAAGAACTATGACCGAATGAGTATCATAGTTGATCCGCAAATGATCGCCGACCCTGACCTCCGACCAGTCCAGATCGTAATATTTCCGCGACGATCCCTTGCCGAACACCGTGTCCTGCACCAGAAATGCAAATCCGGCGCAGCCGTAACCATTGCTGTAACGGTTGCTGTTCGTCCAGGACATCCCCTCGGGATAATCATCCTTCATAGCGATGATCCGTTCATAAGCTTCCTCGTCGGTCAGCAGGCTTCCCCCATAGCTGTAGGTCCCGGAACTGGAATTGCCGTTCCCGGTCTGACGGTTGGCCGACGGCACATCCATGTTATCAACCGGATAACTGGTCTGCAAGTCCCGGTCCATCAGGTAGTTATACCATTCCTCCTCATACACCTCGTCCGTAATGATCCCATTGGTTCTGGGAATCACATAGTATGTGCCGTCCAGCAGAAACGTCTTTGTCTGCAACGCGCCGTCGTCCCGGAAATAGTAGACATTCCCCTCGATATCCTGAAACCCGGTCGCCATATTTCCATTATAATCAAAATAATATTTCACCCCGTCGATGGTCCGCCACATATCCTCCAGGTCACGGTTATTCAGGCGGTATCTCCAGAAACCGTCTTCCTCGTACCAGCCGGTCCTGGGCTTTGCCGTCTTCTCCTCTTCCGCCTGCTGGGAAGCCTGAACAGGCACTGACCCCGGCTGCGTTTCTACTGCCTTCGTCTGCACCACATTATTCACGACCCAGGCGCCGTCGCCATTTACATCGTATCCGTCCGGAGTTCTCGTATTCACGAGAATATATCCGGCTTCATTGAAATAATAGCTCTCCGCCGTGCCGTCGCCGTTCCCATCGATCCACTGCCAGCCGTTCGCGTACCAGGCGGTTCCCGCGTCGTTCGTCGCGTACCACCATCCAGTGTCATTCTTCCGCCAGCCTGCCGCCATCGCGCTGCCGGCCAGACCTAAAACAAGCACCACGGTGAGTCCCCCGGCTATTAAGCATTTCTTCACGCTATCCCTCCTCTTCGTATTCTTCCGGATCGCTCCGAAAATTTTTTCTGATCTTCATTCCCATAATCCTGCAATCGATTATACCCGATGTATCTGAATTGTTCAACCGGGACCAGACGATTTTTCTAAAACTACTTAAATGTTATTCAGAAGTACATATAATACTGTCAAGGTACGCTCATTTTATTAGTGCCGCTGGATTTTATCCAATGTAAATCACATAAATCAGTCTGACAGTTCTCCCCGGCAGAAGCGGCAGAAAGCCGCACCGGATGAAATCAGTTTAACGTAAAAAGACGCTTAAATGCCCCCTCTTTCGTTGTTTTACGTCAATATGCAAAAAGAGCGCCAGTGACGCTCTTTTTGTTTTTCGCTATAAATCTGCATGAACTCCCGCCTTACCGCACCACGAAATTCACAATCTTATTCGGCACGTAGATCTCCTTCACCAGCGTCTTGCCATCCAGGAACGGCGCCACCTTCTCGTTGGCCTTGGCCGTCGCGAACGCAACGTCCTTGTCGCAGCCGGTGGGCACCGCCACGGTGCCGCGGAGCTTTCCGTTCACCTGAACGCCGATCTCCACGGTCTGATCCACGGTCTTGGCCTCGTCGTACTCGGGCCACTCCGCCAGGGAAATGAAGCCTTCCCGGCCCATGCTCTCCCACATTTCCTCGCACAGATGCGGGGCGAAGGGGCAGAGGAGCTTCAGATATATGGCCAGGTACTCCTCGCTGATCTTTCCGTTGTCATAAATGTCATTCAGCAGCGCCATCATGCTGGCGATGGCGGTGTTGAACTTCATGTCCTCGATGTCGGAGGAGACCTTCTTGATCGTCTTGTGGAGTCTGGTCTCCAGCTCCGGCGTCGCGTCCTTCGTCATGATATCGGTAAGGCCGGCCACTCGCTCCAGGAAGCGCTTGCAGCCCTTCACGGAATTGTCGTTCCACGGGGCGGCCGCGCCGTAATCGCCCATGAACATCACGTAAGTGCGCAGCGTGTCCGCGCCGTAATCGTCAACGATATCCAGCGGATCTACTACATTGCCCTTGGACTTGCTCATCTTGTCGCCGTCCGGGCCAAGGACCAGGCCCTGGGCGCTGCGCTTGGCGTAGGGCTCCGGCGTGTTCACGACGCCGATGTCGTAGAGGAACCGGTGCCAGAACCGGGAGTAGATCATATGGCGGGTCACATGCTCCATGCCGCCGTTGTACCAGTCTACCGGCATCCAGTATTCCATCTTCCTGCGGTCGGCCAGCGCCTCGGTGTTGTGCGGGTCGATGTAGCGCAGGAAATACCAGGACGAACCGGCCCACTGGGGCATCGTGTCCGTCTCGCGCTTCGCGGCGCCGCCGCATTTCGGGCAGGTGCAGTTGACGAAATAATCCAGCTTCGCAAGCGGCGACTCGCCGTCGGTACCAGGCTCGAAGTTCTCCACCTCCGGCAGCTTAAGCGGCAGCTCCTCGTAGGGCACGGGAACCATGCCGCACTTCGGGCAGTGGATGATCGGGATCGGCTCACCCCAGTAGCGCTGGCGGTTGAACGCCCAGTCCTTCATCTTGTACTGGACGCCGGCCCGGCCGATGCCTCTGGCCTCCAGTTCCTTGATCATGCGGGCGATGGAGTCCTTCTTGTTCGTATATCCGTTCAGATAACCGGAATTGATCATCTCGCCGTCGCCGGTGTAGGCTTCCTTCGTGATGTCGCCGCCCTTGATAACTTCGATAATGTCGATGCCGAACTTGGTCGCGAACTCGAAGTCGCGCTGGTCGTGGGCCGGCACGGCCATGATCGCTCCGGTGCCGTAGCCCATCATGACGTAGTCCGCGATGAAGATCGGGATCTTCACGCCGTTGACCGGGTTCACGGCCGTCAGGCCGTCGATCTTCACGCCGGTCTTGTCCTTCACCAGCTGGGTCCGCTCGAACTCGCTCTTCTTGGCGCACTCGGCCCGGTATGCCTTGATCTCATCCAGATTGCCGATCTTGTCCGCGTATTTGTCGATCAGCGGATGCTCCGGCGCGATGACCATGAAGGTGACGCCGAACAGCGTGTCCGGACGGGTCGTATAGATCTCCAGTTTCTCGTCGATGCCGTCGATGGTGAAATCCACGAACGCGCCGGTGGAGCGGCCGATCCAGTTCTGCTGCTGCAGCTTGATGTTCGGCGGATAATCCACAGTCTCCAGACCCTCCAGAAGCTTATCGGCGTACTGGGTGATCCGCAGGTACCAGACGTCCTTGGACTTCTGGATCACGTCGCTGTGGCAGATATCGCATTTGCCGCCCTGGCTGTCCTCATTGGAAAGGACCACCTTGCAGGACGGGCAGTAATTGACAAGCGCCTTGTCGCGGAACACCAGCCCGTGCTCGAACATTTTCAGGAAGATCCACTGGGTCCAGCGGTAGAAATCCTCGTCCGTCGTGTCCACCACGCGGCTCCAGTCGAAGGAATACCCCACGCTCTTGAGCTGCTCGGAGAAATGCCGGATGTTCTGGTCGGTAATGATCCGCGGATGGGTCTTGGTCTTGATCGCGTAGTTCTCCGCCGGCAGGCCGAACGC
>CANQGA010000240.1 GCA_947600145.1 uncultured Lachnospiraceae bacterium
CATGACAGCATCGGCGTCGGCGAGGACGGCCCGACCCACGAGCCCATCGAGCAGCTGGCCATGCTGCGGGCGCTGCCCAATTTCCACGTATTCCGTCCCTGCGACGCGGTGGAGACGGCGGCTGCCTGGTACAGCGCGATGACTTCCACGAAGACGCCGACGGCCCTGGTGCTGACCCGCCAGAACCTGGCTCCGATGCCGGGCAGCAGCAAAGAAGCGCTGAAGGGCGGTTACATTACCGACGACTGCGATGGCACGCCGGACGTGATCCTGATCGCCAGCGGCTCCGAGGTGGAGCTGGCCGTGAAGGCGAAGGCGGTGCTGGCAGAAGAGGGCATGAAGGTCCGCGTGGTCTCCATGCCGTGCATGGACATTTTCGAGGAGCAGAGCGACGAGTACAGGGAGTCTGTCCTCCCGAAGAGCGTGCGCAGGCGCGTAGCCATCGAAGCGCTCAGTGATTTCGGCTGGGGCAAGTACGTCGGTCTGGACGGCGCGTATGTGACCATGCACGGATTCGGCGCCAGCGGCCCGTACGCGAAGCTGTTCGAGCATTTCGGGTTCACGGTGGAGAATGTGGTCGCGGCGGTGAAGTCGCTGTAAGCCATAGTATTCAATAGAATTGCAGGAAATTAAATACAATCGTATAAAAGGAGTGTATCAGCCATGAAATTTTTTATCGACACAGCCAATGTAGATGAGATCCGCGAGGCCAATGAGATGGGCATTATCTGCGGAGTTACCACCAATCCGTCCCTGATCGCCAAAGAGGGCCGGGATTTCAATCAGGTGATCGCGGAGATCGCATCCATCGTGGACGGCCCGATCAGCGGCGAGGTGAAAGCCACGACGACAGACGCGGCCGGCATGATCAGGGAAGGCCGTGAGATCGCGGCGATCCATCCGAACATGGTCGTGAAGATCCCGATGACCGCCGAGGGCTTAAAGGCCGTCAAGGTTCTGTCCGCCGAGGGCATCAAGACCAATGTGACCCTGATCTTCACCACGGCGCAGGCGCTTCTGGCCGCCCGCGCGGGCGCGACTTATGTGTCTCCGTTTGTGGGACGTCTGGACGACATCTCCATGCCGGGCGTGGAGCTGATCGAGGACATCGCGGACGTATTTATGACCCACGATATCAAGACCGAGATCATCGCCGCCAGCATCCGCCACGCGATCCACGTGATCGACTGCGCGAGGGCCGGCGCGGACATCGCCACGGTGCCGTACAAGGTGCTGATGCAGATGACAAAGCATCCGCTGACGGATCAGGGCATCGAGAAGTTCAGGAAGGACTACATCGCTGTATTCGGCGAGTAATGAGAACATGAAGGGCTGCCGCGGGACGGAAGCCGGCTCCTTGCGGGGTGACCGCCGGGGCCGGCCAGGTTCTGCGGCAGTCTGTTTTTGAGGGAGAGAGAAGACGGCGCCGGCCGGGACGCCGCGGGAGAGAGTGTGCGGCGCCGGAAAAGCAGCCTGCAGGCAGATATCCGGCGGATTTACGCGCTGATTTTGAAAATGGGAGAACGGGAGAAATTATGGAGGAAACGAGAAGAGAATGGCTTGCGGCGCTTCTTAAGATCACGGAACCGGTGCTTAGCGCGCTTGAAAAGGGGGAGCTGAAACGGCGGCTTCCGCTTGATTTTCACGCGGAGCGGGCAGAGTACGCGCCGCTCGAGGCGTTTGGCCGAAGTATGCTGGGACTGGCGCCGTGGCTTGGCCTGGATCCGGAGACGCTTTCGCCGGAGGAGAGGAAGCTGCAGAGCGGGATGCGCCGGAAAGCGGTCCGATGTCTTGCGATGGCAGCGGATCCGGCTTCTCCTGACTTTATGAATTTTACGGACGGAGGACAGCCGTTGGTGGACGCCGCGTTTCTGGCCCATGCGCTGGTGCGGGCGCGGAAGGCGCTTGCCGGGGGAGATACTTTTGCAGCCGTTGCAGCTAAGCTCTCAGGTGTGCAGCCGGACGGCAGAGAAGCAGACATGGCGGCCGTGCTTTCTGCGGACACTCACCGCGACCTGGCCGACGCCCTGCGCTCGACCCGCCGGATCGCCGCCGTCAATACCAACTGGCTGTTTTTCTCCGCCATGGTGGAGGCGGGCCTTTATGTGCTGGGAGAACCGTGGGATATCATGCGCGTCCTGGGAGCGCTCAGGACATTTCAGGGGTGGTACGCGGGCGACGGCGTCTACGGCGACGGCCCCATGTTTCACTGGGATTATTACAACAGCTTTGTGATCCAGCCCATGTACGTGGATCTTGTGGATCTGTTCGCGGACCAGTCGGATGAGATCGCGGAAATGCGCCCGGCAGTCGTCGCCCGCGCTTCCCGGTATGCCTCAGTGCTTGAGAGGATGATCGGGCCGGACGGCTCCTATCCGGTGGCGGGCCGTTCCGTCTGCTACCGTTTCGGCGCGTTTCAGATGCTGGCCCAGGCGGCTCTTCAGCACCGTCTGGAGGAGCAGCTGTCTCCGGCCACGGTCCGCTGCGGCCTGACCGCCGTGATACGCCGTGTCATGTCCGCGCCGGAGCTGTTCGACGAAAACGGCTGGCTGCTGCCCGGCGTCTGCGGGTATCAGCCGGAGCTGGCGGAAGCGTATATCAATACCGGCAGTCTCTATCTGTGCAGCGCCGTCTTTCTGCCGCTGGGACTGCCGCCGGCAGATCCGTTCTGGAGCCTGCCGGATGAGGACTGGTCCGGCAGGAAGGTCTGGTCCGGTGGACACATCCCCATCGACCGCGCGATCGACTGAGAAGTCAGACGACGGTCAGAAAATAGTATTCTGTCTCGAATACGCCGCACAGCACCATCACCAGGAGGAAAACAGCCTGAGCAGCGCGGTATTATTCCCGAATACCGAATTTCTCATACAGGGATTCGCGGAACTCCCGGTCGGTAAACGTCCGCTTCATGTCGTCTAAGCGGCCCGCTTCCATGAGGCGGCCGCAGAGCTGCGCCAGTCGCTTCTCGCCGCGCTCCAGCCCCTGTTTTTCACTGTCGTTCAGCATATCGGTAATAGCCTGACATAAACCAAGCATCTTCTCTCCCTCCCTCTTTCTCTGCTGCTCAATCTGTTTCTCCAGCCGCCGGTCGTTAATCATCTCCAGGGCCGCAGACATTTCCACGCCGTCCATCCGGTCGATCGCCTCCCGGTTCTCCTGCACATAGCGGCTTAATTTCTCTTTGTCTTCTTTGTATTTTATCATAGAGAATATCTGCTGTAAACACGTTTTGTAGTTTTTTGGCTCTTCTATCGCCCCAACCGGGATCAGGTTGATCCGGTAATCCGGTATGTACTTCAGAAGCTCCCTGGTGTCCGCATCTTCCGGGTTCATGTCCAGCAACCCATGCAGCGTTTCGCTGCCATCCCACACATTCCCCGTGAAAAGCACTGTATTGATGACTGGCCGGATCCGGTCTTCCCTTGTGATACCGGATAGAAATTCATCCGAATGTTTCAGATCCTTCGCTTCCCGGTGCCGCTTCTCCAGGTCTTTCACCTGGCGGGTATACTCCAGCGCGTCGTAAAGCATGTTCCGCACAGGCATGGCGTAATGAGTATTGGCCTGGACCTCGCCGGCAAAAATGACGGAGTAGGTGCCGGAGTCGGCCTTCATGCGGATGTCGCCGGTGCGCTCGACGGCGCTGGGCTGTCCGCGGCGGCCGGAAGAGACGGTGCCGGACTGGGCAGGCAGAGGAGTCAGGTCGCCGGGCTTTAGGACCTGTCTGCCGTGGTGCAGGGAGCCGTTGATTAGGTCGGCAAAGATCTCCCTGCGTTTTAAGAGTTCATTGACGTGAAGATTCTGGATGCCCATAGAATTCCCCCCTTCGGAATCGCCCCGATCAGGGGCGTACGCAGCCGGAATGAACGCGCCGCGTGGCAGGGCCGCAGCTGTCGCGCGGGGATGTATGGAAAATGAAAATGCTCCCATGCCCGGGAAACAGGTTCAGGCAGTCAGGGGCTGACCGCATCGGGATCCGCCGGAGAACATCCGGACAAGATACCAGAATAGCTTACATGGGCGGGCGACGGAGCGCCTGCCGATATGAGTATCTTAACATGGCTTTGGAGAAAAAGCAACAGGAATAATCCAAAATAGAATATATTTTTTGTCTTGCCGGGCGACGTATCGACGCAGATCAAGCATTCTGCGCGGCGTTTTTGCTATACTTACGCAAAAGGAAATGTCGTAGAGTGGCGTACTCTACGACATCACATAATCCTTCCCGCCCTGTTAACTGGATTATATAGGCTCTCGGAATCTTGAGCCTGCCGACCAGATCCATCGGTCGGATGAACCTTGAAAAGTAGATATTGTCCAGAA